>PIVZ01001534.1 GCA_003354045.1 bacterium | reverse complement strand
GGCTTGTGCTCGTTCCACTGCGCACCGATCGCGCGAACGTAGTCGCCCGCGATCACGATGGTGCGGTGGAACTCGTGCCGGTACATCGCCTCTTCGTAGTCGAGCAGAGCTTCTTCCGAGCGCTTGACCACGGCACTGCTGACCTCGCCCACGGGGAGCTTGCCGTCCAGCTGCTTCTGCGTCGTGTAGAAGCACGAACGGACGGCGCTGTTGAACGTGTTGCTGAGGAGGTTCCCCTCCTTCAGCACGGGATCGGCGTCCTTCTCGCCCGCGGTCGGATTGAGCGGCTTGGGCCGGAAGCCGACGCTGCGCATGCCGAGGCCCAGGCTGAAGAAGTGTGCACGCAGCTGGTCCGAGGTGTAGTAGTCCAGGATCTCGCGGGCCATCGGCGGCTTGACCTTGCCGCTCGAGCTCGCCTTCTTGTCCATGAACATGACGTGACGATTGGCGATCAGCTGCGTGAGCTGCAGCCCGCCGTCTTTCACCTCGGTCGTTGGCGGGGCCTCCTGCAGGCCGAGCCACAGGCCGGTCTGCGCGACGCCGTAGAAGAAGATGTTGTCCTCGCCGATGAACTGGTAGAAC
>PIVZ01000131.1 GCA_003354045.1 bacterium | reverse complement strand
GACTACCGACGGCGGCGGGTCCTGGTTGTTGCTTGGCGCCTGGTGCGGGTTAGAATCCTGGAGCTATAGTGCGTATCTTCCTTGCCCTCATGAGATCTTCGCACCACCTGCCGCGGCCACGCGGCAGGCTCGTGCTTGCCGCGCTCTGCGCGAGCATCTACTTCGTCTCCTGTGGTGGCGACGGCAACGAACCCGTCGATGTGGTGCTCACCCTCGGTGAAAAGACCGGCAAGCTGGCGCAGGCCACGATTCTCGTCAACTACTCGCGTGCCGGCGCCAGTCCGCTGCTGGCCGGCGGCGCACCGGCGTGCACTTACATCATGCCCTTCGTGGACGGAGCCTTCAGCGACGACGGCAACGGCCGTATGAAGCTGCTGGCACGCAGCGCCAGGGGTTTTAGCGGGCCGGGTGACATCGCTGCCTGCCGCATGGTCCCCGACCTGCCGGAAACGGCGGTCGCGACCGTCTCCAGCCGTCTGGAGGTCAGACTGACCCAGGCCCAGGATTCCGAGGGCCGCGAGATCGACATCAGGCTGGTACGCAGCGCCAGTGACGAGCGCGGCCGCGCAGGCGGTGCCGCCAGCAAGGGCGCGGCTGGCGCGGCAGCGTGGCCCGCGCGTGCAGGCGCGCAGGGGACCAAGCCAGGCGTTGCGGGGAAGGCGGGCCCGGCAGTGGCGCCCAAGCGGCCCGGTGCGCCCGGCTCCCAGCAAAAGGCGGCGGCCAAGCCGAATACGGCGAACGCCACCGGTGCACCCGCACGCCCACCAGCGCCGGCTGTAAAGCCGGCGCCACCGACCAAACAGGCGCCACCGATCAAGCCTCCGCCCCCACCGCCGGCCGCCAGCCCCAAAACCCCTGCGGCATCAGCGCGTGGCTCAATCGTGCTTACCCCGGGGCAGGGCTCGACGCCGGCCCCTGCCCCGACGCCTCGCGCGCAGCCTCAGCAAAACCCGACGGCGCTGCCGCTCCCCCCCGAAGAGGACGACTACGACGACTCATCGGCCGACTCGCCCGATGCGCCGGAGTACGACGTCACGGTATCGCTGGTGTCCTCGCCGGCGCCACTCGGCTCCCTGCAGTTCACGCTGAGCCATCTCGGACAAGAGGGCAACTTTGAGGGTGACGGCGGCGAAGTGGACTGCGTGTCGTTGGGCAACGCGATGAACGCTGCCAACAACACCCCGGGCCGTAGCGTGCGGGTGGGGCTGATCAGCCTGCGGGGAATCGAAATCGGGCCGATCGTGAGCTGCTTCTTCCGCACCTTCGAGCCGCTGACCACGCAGATGTTCTTGGCCACGGTGAGCGATGCCGCCGACGTAGACGTGCAGCGTGTGATGCCGCAGCCGGAGGTGGCCGTGACGCAAATACAGCGCCGTTGAGCGACAAGCCTGTAACGCTTTCCGAAGGGGCGCGCTCGCTGGCCGTCGCCATCTTGCTCGGGCTGGCGGTCGTGGCTAGCTACGCGCCCAGCCTCCACGGGGCCCTGGTCTCCGACGATCGCAACGCCATCGTCAACAACACCTTCGTAACCGGTCCCATGAGCCCCGTCGAGATCTTCTCGACCTTCTCCTGGTGGGGCGGTGAGCGTTTCGACGCTCCCGGATATCGGCCTCTGGTAACGCTGAGCTTCGCTCTCAACCACGCAGTCGGAGGTCTGGACGTAGCCGGTTATCACGGCGTCAATCTCCTCCTCCACGTGCTCGTCTGCTGGGTGGTCTACAAACTCGCCCTGGGCCTCGGTACCGCCTGGCCCGCCGCCGCCGCCGCCGCATTCGTATTCGCGCTGCTGCCAATACACAGCGAGGTGGTTGCCTGGGTGGTCGGCCGCGCCGAGATAATGGCCGCGGCCGGGTTCAGCGCGGCAATGCTCGCGTTGTTGGCCCACCGCAGCAGCGGCAGCCTGCTGGCGCTGGCCGCCGCCGCCGGAGCCCTCTTCTTCGGCCTGTTGTCCAAGGAGAACGCGCTGACCCTGCTGGCGGTGCCGGCGCTGCTTGCCGTGGTCTACCCCGGCGACCGTGTCACACGCCGGCGCGACGCCACCGCGCTGGCCATATTGGCACTTACAGTAGCCGCCTACCTGGGGTTGCGTGCCATGGCAGGCCCATTGCTGCCGTCCGGCCAGGGCAATCTGCTCGACAACCCGCTAGTGGCACTACCGACCGGCACGCGGCTACTCGGGGCGCTCTCGGTGCTGGGGCGCTATCTTTACCTCACCGTGTGGCCGAGTCCGCTGAGCATCGATTACTCCTACAATGCCCTCGGAATTGGCGCCGGATTCATCGCCGACCGCTACTCGGTCGTGGCCGTCGCCTCTCTCGGCCTGCTCGGCTGGGGCGCGTGGCGCTGCCGGCGAAGCCAGCCCGCCATCACCTTCGGCATCCTCCTGAGCGCCGCATGCTACTCGATCGTTTCCAACGTCATCCCGATCGGCACCATCATGGGTGAGCGCCTCTTCTACCTGCCGAGTCTCGGGCTCTGCCTGGCGGCCGGAGTCGGTGTCGGACAGGCGCTCGACCGTTGGCCGCGTCCCGTGGCATTCGCGTTGCTGGCGCTGGCGACGACCTGGATCGTCGTCGATTTCGAGCGCTGCTGGGACTGGCGGACTCCGGTCCGCCTTTTCGAGGCAACAGTGGAGGCGGCACCGGCCAGTGCACGGTCGCGCATGGAGCTTGCCTCCGCCTACGGCCAGGCCGGCGACATCGACGCCGCGCTCGATCAGTTCGAGGCCGCGCTGACGATAAAGCCCGACTATGCGGCCGCCGCCTTCAACATGGGCAACATGTTCGCGCGCGCCGAGCGTTTCGACGAGGCCGTCACCAGCTACCGCCGCGCCCTCGAGGCAGAGCCGCGGTTGGCCCCTGTGTGGCACAATCTGAGCCTCGTCTATCGCAATCTCGGCCGCATCGAGGAGCATCTGGAGGCGATGGAGACCGCTGCCGCCGTGGTGCCGCGAAACTACACGCTGCGGGTGGCCTACGCGGATGCGCTGCTCGAAGCCGACCGCCCCGGGGAGGCCGTCGAGGCCTACACGCTTGCCCTCGAGCTCGGCGCCAACCCCACCATAATCCAGTACAACCGCGGCGTGGCGCACCACCGGCTGGGCGGCTGCGCGGCCGCGGTGCCGGACTACCTCGGTGCGGTGCGAACGGGGAACGCCCCCTCGGCGGTATATCGCACCGCCATCGCATGCCTGCACGAGCTGGGCCGCAGCGAAGAGGCCGAGGAGCTGGCGGCCGTGGACCGCTAGGGCTGCTGGCGGCCCGTGCCGGCCCGGGCGCTGCGCGCGCAAGTTGCAAACCGGGATAGCGGCCGTTAAGTTGCTCCGCCGTGACGGCCACTACAGCGGCTAGCCAGGGCGATTCCTCGCCGGACCCCAAGACGAAGTCGTCGCTGCTACTGGCGGCGGCCGCCGCCGTCGCCGTGGTGGGTGTCGCACTTTCCGTCGAGATCGCATACATCCACGCGCAGATCGCCAGCCTGGGCTCCAACTACACCAGCTTCTGCAACGTAAACAGCTCGATCAACTGCGACCGTGTCCTGGCCAGCGAGTTCTCCAAGCTTGCCGGCATACCGATCGCCTGGTTCGCCCTGGCCACCTACACGGGCCTTGCCGGTCTTTTCTTGCTGGCCTGGCGCGGCGACAGCGCGGCGGCTCGAAGATGGCTGCGGCTGGCCGTCGTTGGCGTAGCCGGCTCGGTGGCCTTCTCGCTCTACATGTTGGGCGTGTCTCTGTTGGTACTGGAGACCGTGTGCCTGATGTGCAGCGGGCTCTACCTGGTGGTCACCGTCTTGGCCTTTCTCACCGTGGCCGCATGCCGGGCCTTCGCGCATGAGTCCTCCGAGTCCGCTCCGCCGCTCAGTCTGCGCGAAGCTGGCGCGGCGGCGGCCGCAAGCGTGATCGCCGTGGCTGCGGTGGCGGCCGCGAGCTGGCCATCCGTCGAGGCTCTGCCTGCGGGCTTCGTAGATCTCGAGCAGGTAAAGCAGGCCGATCCGAAGTTCTACGACTGGTACACCTCCCACGAGATAACCCGCAAGCCGTTGCTGCGGGCCGGCGACGATACCGGCAGCGACTCGCCGCCGGTGACGATCGTCGAGTTCTCCGATTTCGGCTGCGGCCACTGCCGGCGCAACCACGAGCTCATCTCTGAACTGGTAAACCGCCGGCCAGAGCAGGTCCGGGTGGTGCACCGGCATTTCCCGCTCGACAGTGTGTGCAACGAGGCATTGCCCGTGAGCATCCACCGCAACGCCTGCCGCGCCGCGGAGGCCGCCGAGTGCGCCGGACTGCAGGGGCGCTTCTCCGACATGGCCGACATCCTCTTCAAGAACCAGATCCAGTTGTTCGAGGAGAACCTGTTCCGGCTGGCGGCGAAAATCGGGCTCGACGAGAAGGACTTCCGCGCGTGCATGGAGAGCAACGCCACACTGCCGCGCATCATCGATGACTGCCGGGCCGGACAGGACCTGGACATCAAGTCTACCCCGACGCTCTACTTCAACGGCCGCCGCGTGGTTGGCACCTTCGACAGGCCCGCTGCCTACGACTTTGCCGTCATCATAGAGGCTCAGCTCAGGGAGGGGGGCGACGCGTCCTGACGCCCCCCCAACCGAGTTGCGCCCGACACACCCATCCGGCATGCTCACCAGAGTTTGCAGGAATGCACGAATGGGGGAGCGGCAGACTTGAGAGTGTCTCGCATCGAGACAAAAAACACTTTATATTCGAGGTACTTAGCAAAACGGGCCGGAAACCCCATAATGGGGATTGGCACGGAAGTTGCTATGATAGAAGTACCCCTCAGTTTGGGCCATGCTGAGAGAAGAAAGACGAGGTAATAAGCATCGTGAAAGCTGACTCAAACATGCAGATCGCTGACGCCCCGAGCCCACGTGCGGCACAGCCCGCCGGTCGCCTTTCCGGACTGGCGGCGCGCACTCGGACTCCCGGAAGCAGCGCCTACCGGATGGACCCGAACCGGCCCAAGCCCAACCTGACCGAGCGTGAGAAGGAAATTCTCCGTCTGGTCTGCGACGGTTTGACCAACGCCGAGATCGCAACCTGCCTTCATATCTCGCGAGAGACCGTGAAGTCGGAGCTCAAGCGGATCTTCCGCAAGATCGGCGTGGGCAATCGGACGCAGGCAGCCGTACTGCTCGTAAAGCAAGGCTGGCTGTAGTCGCAGGGAAGGTTCAAACGCCGCCACGGGCGGGTTAATGTTGCGCTTGGCGCGGCCAAGCCATAGCCGTAGTTCATGCACATCACGCCTCTTGGCGCACGTACATCTGCTTGCCGCCGCGCAAGCGCGAAGCCGCTTCTGGTAAGCGGGGCGTGCGTGCGCATTGTGGGCGCGCGCGTGGGGTTGTGGCTGGTTACCGTGCTCGCAACCGCCGGGCTGCTCCTTGCCGGAGCGCGCTCGGCCCCGGCGGGCACCCTTGCCAACGGACTCGGACTTCTCGAGCGCGGCTACCTGTTCCACGAGCGGCTCGAGCCTGAGCGCCTCTTCGAAGAGGCGCTCGAATACGTCGAGCGCAACATACCGGAGTTCCGCAACGAACCCGCCGGCGAGAGGGCGCAGGTAATCACCGCCGGTAAGTGCCAGCTCAAGCTGGAGCTCCCGCCGCAAGCCGACACCACGGACTTGGAGCAGCCGCTCGCCCACGCGGCGCGCATGATCCGTACGTGCATCGACGACCTCGACGAGAACCTGCCCGAGATCGACTCTCTGCTGCTACGTGGAGTGCTCGCGGGCCTCGATCCCTACTCGACCGTCTTCGATGAACGTCGCCGCGAAGAGCATTCGATTCAGTTCACCGGCAAGCTTGCGGGAATCGGAGCCCGCATTGGGATCCGCGACGACAGACTCACACTCATCACTGTCTACACGGACTCTCCGGCTTACAAGGCCGGCCTGCGCGACGACGACGTCGTCGTCAGAATCGACGATCTATCAGCAACCAACATCCTGGTGAGCGACGCCGTTCAGCGAATCCGCGGCGAAGAGGGCAGCATCGTCGTGCTCACCATCCAGCGCAAGGGCGAGGAAGAACCGCGGGTAATCTCGGTCACGCGCGGCATCGTGACCATTCCCTCGGTGACCGCCAAGCTGCTGCCTGGAGGGATCGTCCACGCGGTCATCTCGCACTTCAGCCAAACCACGCCGCGCAACTTCCGTGAGGCCGTCGGCGAGATCGTCGCGGCCGAAGACGTCACCGGCGTCGTCATCGATCTGCGCAGCAACTCCGGCGGTAGTATGCTCAGTGCCTCTTCGATCGGCGATCTGTTTCTCACCAACGGGGTTCTGATAACCACCGCGGGGCGCGGCGGGCGCCCCGCGCGCGGGCTTACCACCGAGATACGCGCCAAGCCCGAAACCCCTTTTGCCGGGCTGCCGGTAGCGTTCCTGACCGGGCCGCGCACCGCCTCGGGGTCCGAGCTACTGACGGCCAGCCTGCGCAACAACGACCGGGCCATCGTCGTGGGGCGGCGCAGTTTCGGCAAAGGGACCATACAGAAGACCTACAGCGTGGCGCCCAAGAGCACCCTGAAGATGTCAGTCGGACACTTCCTGCCAAACGGCCGGCCGATACCGGGCGGTGGTCTGGCCCCGGACCTGGAGGTGCTGAGCTACGTCTTCAAAGACGCCAGCGTAAGCGTCCCCTGGGCCAAGAGCACCGAGGATCTGCCTTTCTGGCTCAGGCGGCCGAGTTGGAGCGAGCACAGCGAGCGCGAGCCGGGCTACATTTTCGTCTCGGGAATGGACGCCGAAGGCGACGATGATGATGAGGCCGACGACGAACGCGACGCCGAGCCCGCAGACGACGCCGAGCCCGCAGACAGCAGCGACAAGGAAGATGAGGCCGACGATCCGGCGCTCGAGCTCGCGGCGGCCGTCCTGGCCGATTATGGCACGACGTCGGCGCACGAGACGTTGAGCGCCGCCGGCGCCTTCCTCGAAGAACGCGCCGCAGTTGCCGACGCCGAGCTGCAGGCATTCATGCAAAGCAAGGGAATTGACTGGAGCGCGGGGCCCAGGCCCGAGCCGGCGCCCGAGCTCACGCTCGAAGTGCTCAGCGACGGCCCCCTACAGGCCGGTAAGGACACGGTCGTCGGCCTGCGGTTCACCAACAAGGGCAATGCCCCTCTGTTCCGTCTGCGTGGCTACCTCGATGCCAGCGCCTCGATAATGCGGGGGAGGTCGTTCGTGTTCGGGCGCCTCGACCCCGGCCAGAGCAAGACCTGGGAGGTGAAGGTGTCGCCGTCGCGAGGCGACCGCACCGGCCGCGTCGAGGTCAACGCCGAACTCCTCGATGACGACGGTAGGCTCGAGCAGGTAGGGCCCGCCTACATCGCACGCGAGGCCGGTCCCCGTCCGCGGCTCGCATACCGCCATCTGGTCCGGCCGGGCGAGGAAGCCGGCGTGCGGGAAATCACCTTGGAGCTGGAAAACCGAGGCAATGCCGTCATCGACGATATCGGCGGACGTCTCGAGCACCCGCTGAGCGGCACCTTCGAGATCGTCGGCGGTAACGCCGAGCTAGAGGAGCTCGGCCCCGGAGAACGCGCCGAGCTAGGCTTCAGTGTACGCCTGCTCGAGACCTTCGAGGAGATCCCCGAGGTGACCGCCTTCGTCTCCGACCCGATCTTCGGCATATTCCTCGATCCCGAGATCCCGCTGGAGGAAACGGACGATTTCAGCGAGTGGCACATAGCGCCTGAGATAAATTTCGAAGGCCTCGAAGCGACCGACGCCGAGGGCAGCTATCGATTGCTGGTATCCGTGCGAGACGACACTGCACTGCAAAGCGTCCAGGCACGCGTGGGCGGCGAGACGCTTCACTTCACAGAGCCTGAGGCCGGAGACACGCGCTCGCTCAGGCTGTGGCTGCCGTGGACACCTGCCGATGGCGTGAAAAGCTTCCGCGTGGTCGCCACCGACGACAGCGGCCTGCGGGAAGTCTACGCGACGGGGCTCTAGCCCGGGGGCCTACTTCCCCTTCTTGTTCTTGTCTTTGTCGCGCCCGGGCACGCCGGCCGAGGCCAGCTTGTCGTCGTTGATGCTGAGCGCCGCATCAGCCTTCAGCTTGGCGACGAAGGCCTCCGTGTTGGTACGCCGGGCCTCGTTGACGAGGCGGGATTTGATCTGGTTCTTGACCTCGTCGAACTCCTTCAGCGTCCCGTCTTCCCTGCCCGTGCGCATGATGATGTGATAGCCGAAGCGGGTCTTCAACGGCTGCGAGATCTCACCGTCCGCGCCGAGTCCGAAGGCCGCCTCCTCGAACTCGCCGACCATTCGCCCGCGGCCGAAGAAGCCCAGATCCCCGCCTTTCTCGGCATTCGAGCGGTCGGTGGAGTGCTCCTTGGCCAGCTCGGCAAACAGAGAAGCATCCTTGTCGAGCTTCTCGCGAATCTCTTTGGCCAGCGCTTCCTCGGCCACCAGGATATGACTCGCCTTCACCCGGTCCGTGGAAAACTGCCCCGGGTTGGCATCATAGAAAGCGCGTACGGCCTCGTCGGCCACCGCCGCGCCCTGCTGTTCCTGCATGACCTTCTGCACGATGAGGTGCCGTGTGTACTCGTCGATCTGCCGCGCGATCTCCGCCGTCTCGTGCAGGCCGCGGCGCTTTCCCTCTTCGTAGACCAGGATCGAGAGGATCTGGCTCTCGACGAACTGGCGACGTCTCTCCAGATCATCGAGCGTCTTGCGCGCCCGCGGGTTGAGCTTCTCCACGGCATCCTCGTAATCGGCCTGCGTGAAGCTTCTGCCCGAGAAGCTGGCGATGGCTTCCCCGCTCGCGGCTGTAGGGGTGGCTGCCGGGGCGGCCACCGCTTTGACCGGCTCACTACTCTTCGCACCTTCCTGACTGCCCGACGGTGTGCCGGTACAGGCCGACATCACCATGGCCAACGCAACGATCCAGGCAAGGGGCGTGAGTACTCGACGACGCAAGTGTACTTGGCTCGTATCCATCATGTCCTTCCTTTTCAGTCTATTGTCGGCCTTTCGTCGGCCGCAAATCGAACGTCCCCGGCCGGCCCGTTCTCGGCCAACCCGGCTCAGGCAACCGCCACCAGCGTTGGAGACCTGCTCGGTCGCCGAACCGCCTTCCCCACCAAGGCGGGGCGCAGGCCGTGCTTGTGGAGCGCCTCCACGTAGCCGGGCGCCTGGCGTGCAGGCAGGCTCACGAGAAGCCCTCCCGAAGTCTGCGGGTCGATCACTGCTTCCGCAACCGCCGGAGGCACGTTTTTGCCTATAGATAGCTTGCGCCCGAGGAACTCGCGCAGGCGGCGCGACCCGGCGGTAAGGAACCCCAGCCCGGCAAGACGGGCGGTACCCGGCAGTAGTGGAATAGCCGTAGCGTCGAACTCCAGGCGCACGTCGCGCGATGCCGCGGCCATCTCGGCGGCGTGGCCGGCAAGGCTGAAGCCCGTCACGTCGGTGCAGGCGTTTGCACGGCTGCGGCGCAGCAGTGACCCTGCATAATCGTTGAGAGCCGACATGGAGGCCACGGCAAACTCTTCCTCGGCCTCGGCGGCGGCGCGTTTCTTGATCCCCGAGCACACTATGCCCGTGCCCAACGGCTTGGTCAGGACCAGTAGATCGCCGGCTCGCACGCCGCCGTTACGAACCATGTGACCGGGATTGACCGTGCCGGTGACCGCCATGCCGTACTTGAGCTCGCTGTCGGTCACTGTGTGGCCGCCTACCACGACGGCGCCGGCCGCGGCGACTTTCTCCGCGCCGCCTTTGAGTATCTCGGTCAAGATCTGCAGGGGCAGCCGGTCGGAAGGATAGCCGACTATGTTGAGCGCCGTGAGCGGCTTGCCTCCCATCGCGTATATGTCGCTTAGCGCATTCGCCGCGGCGATCTGTCCGAAGGTGAA
>PIVZ01001533.1 GCA_003354045.1 bacterium | reverse complement strand
CCAGCCCGCTTCTCCCCCAGCGCCAGGTTGTACTCGATCGTGCCACGCTCGTCGCAGTGCCCTTCGATCACCACCGTCATCATCTCGGCGTCGCCGAGGAGTCGGGCGTTCTGCGCCAGGGTCTGCCGCGCCTCGGCTGACAGGCTGTACTGATCGAAGTCGAAGTAGATGTCGACGAAGCTGGGCGGCAGCGCTGCCGGCGGCGGCGTCGAGGCCGGGATCTCATCGTCTCCGCTGCCGGATGCGGTTCCACCCGGCGCTGGCGGCGGCGGAATGTCGTCGCCACTCTGTCCGGAGGTCGACGACGCCGTCGTGCTCTCGACCGGCTGATCGAGAATATCAGTGGACTGGTCCTTCGGGGCGCAACCGCTCCAGACCATGGTAACCAGCAGGATCACGACCGCAGTCAAAACAACCTGGAGTCTCTGACCTTTCATGACGTTCTGTACCTCCTGCATCAGTCTACTAGGTCCCGGCGGCGCCATGCCGGCCGGCGGGCTCGTGCGTCTCACGGTTTCTCAACCAACCCAAGCGGAAACAACCATCAAGGCAACGGCTCCCCCGACGACCAGGTCGGATAGAA
>PIVZ01000130.1 GCA_003354045.1 bacterium | reverse complement strand
AGTGCACGGTGGCAGGGACCGGAGTCTGCGCGGCCGGCGAATGCGTCGGCCAGGCGACGGCATTATCGCCCTCGTGTCGCTGGATCGTCGTTGCCGGAGCAGCGGGAGAGACTGTGCGCACGCGTAACGAGGAAGAGTCGACGGTGGATGCCAGCATCTGCGGCGACACGGCCCGATCGGTAGGTAGGACCGACGGGGATCTGGTGCTGACCTCCGCTGTGGGCGAGGCCATAGAGTTCCGTGCGGGAGCTGGCGTCACAGCTGACATCGTGACGGGCGGAGGAGCGATCGGCACTGGAAAGTATGCGTCGATTCCCGGCACGGCGCTGCAAGACATCGCCGGCGGTCAAACCATAGAGAAGGTGGACGACCTCGGTGTCGGCACCGGCACCTTTGTCGATACCACTGGTACCCATGCGCTCATCGCGCTGTGCGACGCTGACCAGGACCTGCTGACCAATGCGGTCACCACCCTCAATGATCTGACCGCGACATCGAGCCTGGGCGCGTACAAGGTCAAGCGGAGCAATTCCGCCGAGATCGACGTGACCGGTCAGGGCCTGGCCGTCATCGACATGACGAAGCTGAGGCTCGGCGGCCGCTCGACGCTGACGCTGCGCGGCGGCGCCGACGACGTCCTCGTCTTGCGTGTCTTCGGCAACATCAGGATTAGCTACGGGACCGAGGTGTTGTTGGCCGGCGGGTTGGTTTCGGAGAACGTACTGTTTTACGGGCGGGAGAACCCGGTCGACAACACTGACGAGGCCAGGGTCTGCAAGCTCGGCCGCTCGATCGACGGTCAAGAGGAAGAAATCGTGCCGGGCGACCCACCTTCAATGGGCGGTGGTACGTTCTTCTGTCCGGCGGCGAGGAAGTTCCACGTCGGTGTTGGAACGACCTGGGCCGGATCGTTTCTGGGTGGAGTGAGGGAAGTCCGGGTGCGTAAGGGCGCGACCCTGGAACACCGTAACTTCTCCGGGCTGTAGAACGAACTAGGTCAGCATCTCCACGACTGCCGACTCTGCGATCTGGTCCGCGCTGTCGAGTACTCGTGCAGAGTTCGCCCGTCCTCACCGAGAATCCGCTCTGTGACAAGCGGCCGACCGGCAAGTCGTTTGCTGCGGTGTCTACGGTAACATGATGTAATCGTAGCAGTAGGTCGTGTTGCTGGTCTCTCCGTCAGCGACGTTGAATTTGGGAATGGCGCATCCGGTGGCGAACATATACGGCGAACTTATTAGCCCGGTGATACCGATGGTCCCGACCATGTCCTGGTTCGCGGTTCCGTCCTGGCAGATGCAAAGGGTCTTTGCACCTTTCTTGGTGACTCGCTTCTGGAACTTCTCGGCAGGTGTGGCGGCGTGACTGCTTGCCGCGAACACGATCACCGATAAGACGGCCATCGCACCTATGCACGCATGCTTACGTAGACTCGTTGTCGACATGGTTATAGATCTCCTTACTAAATGTCCTATGCCTCCCAAAAACCTCATCCGCGCATGGATCATTGACGTCTCGCCGGGCTGAGGGAAGCGGGAGGTGGGTGGTCGTATTTCGGCTGTTCCGTAAGCGGTGTGCAATGCTGTGACTGCGAGCGGCAGGACTCGAATCCGAGCATCTGACCCCGTTCCGAGATAGGCTTTGCGCGTGACGGACCACGCGACATCAATGACGCTGCCTGAAGGGGCGGCGGCAGCAGCACGGGACCGCGGCGCCGGGGCGGTTGCGTTCAACGCCTTGATCGTCGTCCTGCTCGCCGGTTCGTGGTTGGCCGACGCATGGTGGCCCGAGGAATACTACCGCCTGGTGTCCGAGGACGGGCCGATGGAGTGGGGGACGTTCTGGGCCCTGATCATCGGCGCCGTGGCCAACGCGCTACTTGCCACGCGCATGGCACGCGGTCGCATGCTGGCTGCCTGGTACACGGCGGGGATCGCGTTGTTCTGCCTCCTCGTGGCTGGCGAGGAGATCTCGTGGGGGCAGCGTCTGATCGGCTATCGTCCACCCGAGTACTTCCTCGCACACAACGTCCAGCTCGAGGCCAACATCCACAATCTGTTGCGACCGGTCTTCTGGAGTTTCGGCATCGTGGCGATCATCGGCGGTTTCGGCATCGCCTTGCCGTGCTTGCTGCTGGCCGAAGCGCCCTCGCGCATGGCGCGTCGTGCCGGTGTCTATGCGCCGCCGCCGGGCTGGGTGCCGGGGTTCGTCGTTCTGCTCGCGTTCTACGTTCTCCATCCTTTCCACCTGTGCGAGGAGGTTGCAGAGGCGGGCCTTGGGCTCGGGCTCGCCTCGGCGGCGCTCTGGCACTGCCTCGAGGGCCGGCCGGTAGCGACGAGAGCCTCGCGCATGCGGCGGCCGTCGCTGCTGGTGGGGGCGGCGGTGCTCGCAGGCCTGCTCGGGGAGTTGAGCTCGACGGCGACCGTGGGCTCTTCGGCCACCGACGACATACGCACGGCCGAGGCGCGCGCGGAGCTCGACGCACTGGGGGAGGACTTCGTAGAGATGCGGCGCGAACGCGACGGACAGTTCGTGACGCAGTGCAACTTTCACGCGCGCATCCACTCGATCGATCGTCGGGTGCGGCTCGAGCGCCTGCACGAAGGAGCATTCTCGCAGGTCGCCGGCCTCAGCTCGCCAGCGCGCGCACGCTACTTCCTCGATCCCTGGGACATGCCCTACTGGCTGAGCGACCAATGTGACTCGGCCGCCCGCTACATTCTGCTGTACTCGTTCGGGCCGAACCGAAGGAGAGATTCGACCCACTGGGAAGTGGGTGGCGACGATGTCGGCGCCTATGCCTTCCATCTCGGCACCCCTCGCCCCCTCGACTGGCGTACCCTGGCCTTCCCTGAACGACCCTGAAGACGCGACCGCAACCGGCTAGTTCGATCCATTATCGAGCGATCGGGGGTGAACTGTATTGACGGCCGTCGCAACGCGTGCCTATGGTGTCCAGTAACGCAGTTACGGGGGATCAGGGTGGGGCGCTACAGGTGCGTCGCCCCAACAGGAGGTTCTCCATGCGTAACAGCAAGTGCGGCGTGCTCGCATTCGTTGCGGTTCTCGCGATGACGATGCCGGCGGCGGCCCAGAACGATGCCGATCATCTGACCTGTTACAAGGTCAAGGATTCATTAAAGCTCAAAGGGACCGTGGACCTCGACACGTCGGGGCTAGGAGTGAGTGCGGAGTGTAAAATCTCCAAGGCAAAGATGTTCTGTGCGCCGTCGGACGCGCAGAACGCGAGCGACGGTGTAGATACGTTCTCGAGTGCCGGTCCGCGCTCAGCCACCGAGCGGGTCTGCTACAAGGTCAAATGCCCGACGCCTTTCCCCGAGGCGCAGGATGTGACCGACGAGTTCGGCACGCGCACGTTCGAGAAATTCAAAACCCATATGGTGTGCTCGCCCGCGACTCGAGATGCACCCGTACAGCAAAACGGATTCGAGCACAGAGCGCGCGGCCTCGCCCAGCTCGTCGAAGGCGGGACATCGCTCAGCCCGAGTCTCCACGTAGTTTCGCTCGACGGTCTGCCGCCCGGAGGGGCCGTCACAGGAGGGTCCGCGGCCGGCGATCCCGGTGGCGGCGGGGTCGTCGTCGTGCTCGAGGCCGTCTCCAGCTACTCGGTTGACGTGCGTGACGATCTCAACTCACTAGCATCGCTTCGCGCCGCCTCTCTGCGAGCGGGTGCTGTCCTCAACTTGCGTGGGCACAGCTTGGAGGAGAGCGAGAGCATGTTCGATGCGATGTCTATAGACGTTGGCACCGGCGGCGTTTCCAGCACTGCATACTTCCCACGCCTCCAGCGTGTCCAGCCGTCGCCGCCGCGTACCGGCGTCGTCACCTGCCGGGGAGCGCCGGTCGGCTCGCATACCGAGACCTCATCTGGAGATCCCGATTGGACATGGTTCAGCACCATATGGCCCGACCGCTACGAGACCAGCAGCAATGCCACCACCGACGAGGCAGCGTTCGAGTGGGATGATGGCTGTGTCGAGGTTCGCTCGCCCGAAGGCGCCGGCGTGGCTCTCGTTGGCGACCGGCTGGTGATAAGCATGGACAACGGCTCCGATCCGAGGCTCCTCAAACGCATGGTGATCACTGGAGGCGGCGGTCTCAGGGCGTTCGCGATCAGAGACGAGTCCACTCGCTGAGGATCAGCGCGGCTTATTCCGTCGGACAGGTCAGTTCGATGCTCTGTCCGACGGCTTTCTTGAGAATGATCAATGCATCCGTCGTCGAGAGCGTGCCGCTGTCGTTGACGTCGCATACCCGTAAGTCGCAGGTCCGCGGTCCCACAGCACTACCCAATGCGAAGAGTGCATCCGTCGTCGTGGGGTTCGGCGTTGGGCCGTTGGTCGGCTTACCACACGGCACCGCCGTGCAGTCCTCAGCACAGTATTCACCCGTGGTGAAGTCCGTATCGCCGTCGTCGCACTCCTCACCAGGGTCGATGGCGCCGTTGCCGCATTCCGGCACGGTGGTGGTCGTGGTGCTTGTAGTTGTCGTCGAGGTGGTCGTCGTGCTTGTCGTCGTAGGGCCTCGGAAGCGTTGGGCCTGTATGCTGTGCCTGTACGTGTCGTTCCCACTCGAGCCGACGCTCTGCCAGGTCACGACGAAATCTCCCGTGGTCCCCGCGGCCACCCGCTGGAAACGCTGATACTCGATCGTGAAGGAGTTGACCTGGAACTGGATGCCCAGCGGTGTTCCGTCGGAGGCGAGCCGCCGGCCCTGCACACTGTAGCCGCTGTTATCAGTCCCGTCCGAGCCCCAGCTGTGCCAGACGACGACGAAATCTCCACCGGACCTCGCCGTCACCGAGGGGGAGCGCTGATAGTCCAACGTGGTCAGCTGGAACTCGGTGCCCTGCGGGATTCCGTTCGAGGCAAACCGACGCCCTCTTATCGCAAAGTATACAGAAGGTCCGACGTAGCTCTCCCACACGACGACAAACTCTCCACCGAGTCCCACGGCTACGGACGGGCGACTCTGCCACCCCGTTGTGAACGTATTGACTTGAATCTCACCGCCCAGCCGCGTTCCGTCGGGGGCGAACTGCTGCAGCTGCACGCTCGAGACGCTGTTGTCCGTTTCGGCTGAGCCTTGGCTGTGCCAGAGGACGACGAAGCTACCGTCCGGCTTCCTGGCCACGACCGGGTAGATCTGTCCGTTCGTCGTATATGAGTTCACCTGGAAATCGGCGCTCAGCGCCGCGCCGTTGGAGGCAAACCGCCGGGCCTGGATGCTATGGGAGCTGCTGTCGGTATCGGCTGAGCCGGTGCTCTGCCAGACGACGACGAAATCTCCGGTGGTGGGGTTGACGGCAACCCTGGGGTAAGTCTGGTAGTTGGTCGTGTATGAGTTGATCTGTAACTCGGGGCCCTGCGCCGTTCCTTCGGAGTCGAACCGCTGGCCTTGTATGCTGTAGGCGTTGTTGTCCGATCCGCTCGATCCATCGCTCTGCCAGACGACCACGAACCCTCCCGCCGGCTGGGTGACCACCATCGGATAGGACTGATCGCCCGTCGTGAAGGAGTTGACAGTGAACTCGCCGTCGATTGGAGTCCCGTCGGAGGTGAACCGTTGTCCCTGTACACTGGACGAATCGTCGTCCAGCCCGTTCGAGCCTACGGAACTCCACACGACGACGAATTCTCCGTTGGCAGCCATCGCGACCGAAGGGTGGGTCTGCGAGTTCAGCGTGTATGTGTTGACCTGAATCTCGTCGCCGAGCGGCGTGACATCAGCCCGTGCGGTATCCGCCGTGAAGATCATGCAACCGAGGCTCACGGCCAGGATCCCGGGCGCTATCAGGGTAGGGCGCAGCTCTCGTCTCATCGCCGCGAATCGGATTATGACAGCACTTCTCATCATGCTCACCTCATGCACGAGCGGCTAACGCTGGCCGCGGCCAATGGAAGCGATACCGTAGGTTGTCAGCTAGACTGAGCCAAGCTGGACTGATTTCCAAGCGACGCCTGTGCCTTCCGAAAACCTCATCCGTACCGGGATCATTGACGGACCGCCGCACTGAAGTAAGGCCTGGGCCGAACGAGAACGCCGTCATCAGGAAGTCTACGACTGGCCGAGAGCTAGTTGAAGGCCTGCTCCGTCCTTTCAATGATGCTGTCTTGAGTATTCTCTGACAGGTCAATGAAGTGAGCGCTGTAACCGGCCACCCTCACGATGAGATCGGAGTGCTCCTCAGGCTGCACCTGCGCCTCGCGGAGTTCCTCACTACTGACTACGTTGAATTGGATATGAGGAATACTCTTTGAATGCCATACCTTGAGATAATCGGCCAAGAGCTTACGGTTATCACCTTCCAGGAATTCAGACATGAACCGCTGGTTGAATAACTCCGTATGCCTGAAAGGAACCTTGCCTACCGAGTTCAGCACGGCCGTAGGACCATTCTTATCCGTTCCTGCCGTTGGCGAACGAGTACCGTCAGCCAATGGTGTGCAGGCCATTCTGCCATCCGGGCTGGCCCCGGCGATCCAACCCATCATGGTGTAGCCGGTGGCTGTACTCCCATCTATCGTAAAGGAATAGCCCCAGCCGTCCTTGAAGGCACTGATCGCGTCATCCATGCCGAGGAGGAGCTTGACGGCCCAGTCATCCGCATAGTCATTGTCATTTCCGTGCTTTGGGGCATTAAGGCAATGCTGGTGCATTATCGCGTGCCCCTCCCAGTTGGCCTGCAACGCCGTCAACAACTCCTCCATAGTGTACTTCTTGTCATCGAAGACCAACTTCTGGATAGCGGCAAGGGAATTTGCC
Organism: bacterium; assembly: GCA_003354045.1. Taxonomy (GTDB): domain Bacteria; phylum Desulfobacterota; class Binatia; order UBA1149; family CAITLU01; genus PIVZ01. The sequence goes on along the minus strand of PIVZ01000130.1, from coordinate 3,115 downwards.
GCATTGATTGCCCCATAGACGATGATGCTCGGCCAGGTGTCGCCTTCTTTGTTGAAGCGCAGCAAGTCGATCCCTCGCTCGAGCGTCTCATCATTCAAAAGTGAATTGCATGGGTCAGGCTTGTGATCCATCAACACCTGCTGCGCAATATTCCAGGACACCTGGCCGATCTTGGCGTGGTACTTGACGCGCTCCAGGTAAGCTTCCAGCAACTCCTCTGCCGACTGCATCTCGGTCGCCTTCTTGCCTGCAGGAAGAACGATATGCCCACTCCTGACCTCCTGGTCGTTCCGGTACAGGACATCTTCCAAGACCATGACGGAATGCATGACTCCAACGTTGACCAGACCGGTGACCGTTTGAGCCTTGCCGGTGACATTGTTGGCTACACAGCCGATGGCCTGCACCTTCTTGGCATCTTCGGGAGACCAACCTCTCGTCAGTCCCCACTGTTCCAGCAGATCTTCGTTGAAATAAGAGGGATGGCCCAGACCGGTTCGACCCAGATTGATCGCCATCTGAATTACCTCAGGCGCGATGTTAGGGTGGTAGCGCACCGCTATCGGCGGCTGGGTCAAGCGGAGATTGGCCAGAGCTTCCATGACGATACAGCTCAGATCATTGGAGGCGTCTTTTCCATCCACGGTGGTGCCGCAAATCTCGGCCGTGTAAAGAGTATTAGAACCGGATGTGCCCGCGAATTTGAGCGGCCATTCCAACGGACACCCGATCTCCTGGATTTTCATGAAGAGACACTCGACCAACTCAACCGCATCTTCCCTGACGATGCGGCCCGCTTTCATATCAGCTTCAAAATATGGCCACCATATTTGGTCAAACCTGGCGCCACTGGCGACGCCCCACCTGGCAAAGTAGTGCGACACTACCTCGACGGTCCAATAGAACTGCAGGCTTTCATGTAGCGTTCGCGGCGAGTTGGCAGGAACATGCTGCAGGATCTCCGCCATTGCCTCGAGTTCTTTCTTGCGCTCATCGTCCTTCACCACGGCAGCCTGCTGCCGGGCCAATGCGGACAGCCTCTCCGCATAACGGATGATCGCTTTGCCACATCGCACCATCGCCTGCCAATTGTAGCGTCTCTCGAGATACTCACCCGGATCCATCTCGGTGACCTTCGCATCCAGGTCTTTCAGGCTGGCCTCGGCCGATGCGATTCTGGCTGCCAGGCCCTCTGCGAACAGAACTTCCCAGTCCCAAGACGGAGCGACTAGTCCTGCCTCCCAGGTGTTGGTGATGAAGGCCCCATGACTCAGAATCGTCGGTGCTATTTCTTCTGGTAGTGAGGACTTGACCAGGCCGACTATGCTTCTCTCCTGCCAATAGGGGCAGATATCGTCAACGATCTCCTGTCTCTCTTCGTCGGTCACGATTCCGGAGAACCCTCCCGTCGTGACCGCTTCCGGCATCCAGTCCACATTGGTTTCCGGATACCATCTGACTTTTTCAGCTCCGCCATTGGGATCGCCGACAATGAGCTCGCCATCCTTTATGAAGATAGGCATTTCATCACACAGCTTCTCAACCATCCGGGCATACTGCAGCACGACCGGCTGACCCTCGGTCTCTTTGAAGGCCGCGGTTGCAATGCGTGCCCTGGCCATGTCAATCCTGACTCCTTCGCGAAACCGGAATTTCGGCAGACCTACGACCTCGTTCTCCAGTTCGTTATCAGTCACTGAAGCTTTCCAAGACATCGCGTCTCTCAACTTCTTGGTGCGAGGCGTGGACCCATATCCCCAATCAAAGGGCAGCGCCCTTTTGACTCTATCCTCTACGGAAACGCTCGTTGGTTCCGACATTGTGGTCATTGGCGTGTACCTCATTCCTCGCGCCGTCGCGTCAAGTGTCCATTCACGAAAGTCTCCCGCCGCATCCGGTCCTCACTCTTCCCAGTCTAACATGAAATCATAGAGGGATCTCGAGCACAGGAGCTTGTCCGTTCCGGTCCCGTATTCGGTCGATTTCGGCCAGCATGGGTATCGACCGCGGTATTCGTTTGCACCGCGCCCCCTGACCTCGCAGACGACCCGGCCCCTCCCACGATTTCCGTGTCGAGTAGTCGTGGACATTTTGCCCGTTCAGGATGAGAATCTGCAGGTCGAATTACCGGCATGCTCGCGCTACTTTTCGAGCCATGGCAGATATTCACCCGACGGCCCTGCTCCAGGGCGAGATCGACTTGGGCGACGACGTCACTATCGGTCCCCACTGTGTTCTGAACGGTCCCATTCGCCTCGGCGCGGGTACGCGTCTGATCGGCAACGTCTATCTGCAGGGTCCACTGGAGACCGGCACGGGTAACACGGTCTACCCGTTCGCCTCGATTGGCTTCGCACCTCAGTTGTCGGACTCCGATCATGACCGCGAGGGGCCAGGAACCCGGATCGGTGACGACAACATGTTTCGTGAAGGAATAACAGTGCACCGAGCGATGGCCGAAGACGAGCCAACGCGAATCGGGAGTCACAACTACCTCATGGTCAACTCGCACGTCGGCCACGATACCTCGGTGGCCGACCACTGTGTGCTGGTCAACGGGGTCTTGCTCGCTGGCCACGTTCGTCTCGACGAGGGAGTCGTCATCGGCGGTAACGGTGCCGTGCACCAGCATGTGCGTGTTGGTCGAGGAGCCATGATCTCGGGCCTCGTCGGACCGGCTCTCGATGTGCCGCCGTGGTTCATGGTAACCGGGATCAACTACGCCAGTACGGTCAACGCGGTCGGCCTGAGGCGAAGTGATATGTCGAGAGAGGAGATCGCCGACGTGAAGTGGGTCTACCGGGTCCTGTCGACGCGGCGGCTGACCCGGCCAGAGATGCTCTCCGCTCTCGCAGAGCGCGGAGAGCGGCCGATCGTCCGCGAGTATCTCGATTTCATCGAGACCTCGGCGCGGGGCATATGCCGCACCACGCTCGACGACCGCCGCAAGTAGGGCAGCCGCACGCAGCCGCGCTGGTTTGTCGCCTCCAGAGGGCCCCATTCGTGACCGGCCCGTTCACGATGAGAACGTGCCGGGCAAGGAGAAGTTCCTTGCCAAGCTGATCAAAGGACCGGGTTTGATCCAGACGGACCTCGGAAATCCGCTCAGCGCCGG
>PIVZ01001532.1 GCA_003354045.1 bacterium | reverse complement strand
CGATGAGCTCCGCCGGCAGCGTATCCTTCTGCCACGCGGGCCCACGAACGATGATACAGCGGTTGAACTCCTGTTCTCCCTCGTCCTCGAAAACGACCTCGATTCGGTAGTGCCGCGCGTAGCCATCGCTGTTCTCGGTGCCCTCGATGTAGACCTTCTGGGCCTCGGCGTGACCGTCAACGAACGCGCGGTCGAACGTCCAGTCGCTGCCATGCCATCCGCGAATCGCCTTGGTCGGGCCCGGATCGATCCCGGAGTCGATGAAGTCGCACGTCTCTTGGCGCGCTGCCCACGCCCAACGCCCGATATTCTCCTCGTAGTAGAGCGTCCGCGCGGGCGTCGGAATCCGTGACATCGGCCTCAAGTAGGGCGAGTTGCTCCACATCGGTCCGCTGGCCGCCACCATGAAGATGTTGGCCGCGTAGCTGTTGCCGAAATGGTCATATGAAGATCGCTCGGTATGCTCGACCCAGTCGGGACAGTGTCCGCCGCGGGGCGGGCCGTCGTCGGCCGGGCACTTGAAGAGGTCCAGTTCCAAGGTGGTGTCGAGTTCGGCCCCGAGCCGGTCGTACTCCGGCTTGAG
>PIVZ01001531.1 GCA_003354045.1 bacterium | reverse complement strand
CCAACCGAGGGCTATCCGCAAGACCGCCGTCTCAGTCTCTTGCGGAACGAATGGAGAAGAGCACGCTCGGAGAGGCAGAGGTTCGCCGCCGGTTGGAATCTCATCTTATTCCGTTTGACGAGATCGCTCGCGACTCTTACGAAGAGTTCCTCCGGGCGCGGGCGGATAGAATGCTGGCCATCATTCGCGATCTCTGTGGCGCTGAAGCCGGCAATACGGGGAACTCTATAAGTTAGGAGGTGAGCCTTGTAGTCTAGGTGGACTGCCGAGTGCTTCGTCTTTACGAGATCATGATCCAGGGGCCCAGGTGCGATCCTGCCCGTTCACGCTGAGCATCTGCTCGGCGTTTTCGTATACCACTCCGGAGGGCGTGACCGGTCGAAGCGATTAGAGGTCGACCACTATCAAGGGCGTGCCGGCGGCACGGAGGTGGTCCGCCAGGCGCCCTGCCTGGCTCTTGGGCGCTGCGATGGCCAAGAGCCGCTGGGCCCGGGAGGCGCCGACATAGATCTTGCGCGCGTCTTCAGACTGGTCGATGGGCTGGCCAGTTTCCAGGTAGTCGAGGATACTCCGAATGCCGGGCG
>PIVZ01001530.1 GCA_003354045.1 bacterium | reverse complement strand
CGGATTCTCGCCATAGCGCAGCCCGATGGACAGGGGTGCACCGCAGAGCTGGTCCTGCTCCTCTCCGAACCAGGCGGCGATGGCTCGATTGTATGCTGCCACCTTCGCGAAGGTGGCGCCCGCCATGCGGCGGCGGAAGTCACGGCTGGGCACCCCGTCGTTGGCTCTCAGCTCGTGGAGGAATTCCTCGTAGAACACCGGGTCGCTCAGCACCGTGACCCGGTGGAAGTTCTTCGCCGCAGCGCGCAACATCGCCGGACCGCCGATGTCGATCTTGTTCACGGCATCCTTCTCGCCGGCACCGGCGGCCACTGCATCCTCGAACCGGTACAGGTTGACGATGACGACGTCGATGGGCGCCACGCCCAGTTCGGTCACCTCGGCGAAGGCCTCGGCATCCTGGCCGAGAATCCCCCCATGGATGAGAGGATGCAGCGTCTTGACCCGACCACCGAAGATCTCCGGGAAGCCGGTCAACTTGCTCACCTCGATGACGTCGAAGCCGTGGTCGGCCAGGTAGGCGGCCGTGCCTCCGGAGGCGACCAGCTCGTAGTCGTAGCTCTGCAACAGCGACGCGACGTTAT
>PIVZ01000129.1 GCA_003354045.1 bacterium | reverse complement strand
GGCCAATCAGCACAAACACAGCGATGATGGGCGACTGATGAGCATTGAGGTTGTTCACTAGCAAGAGCTGACCGGGCAGGGGCAATACATAGATCTGGCCTCGCAGGAAGCCATCGGGGTGCTCAACGGTGACGCCCTCATGGACTATCTGATGAACGGGCGCGTGCAGACGCGTAAGGGCAACCGCGACGACCGCATGGCACCGCACAACTGCTACCGATGCCGTGGTGACGACAACTGGGTGAGCATTGCGGTGGCCAACGATGAAGAGTGGCGCGCGTTGTGCCAGGCGATGGGCAAGCCGGAGCTGGCCGAAGACGAGCGGTTCTCGCAGGCCGAACCCCGCTGGCGCAACCAAGAGGCGCTCGATGTCGTGATCGGCGAGTGGACGAAGGATCAAGACTATTACGACGTCACCCGCGACTTACAGGCCGTCGGTGTTGCCGCGGCGCCTTCGCTCAGCAACAAGGGGCTCGTCGAGGATCCGCACCTGAAGGCTCGGGGAACCTTTGTGGAGGTCGAGCATCCGGTACTGAAGAAGGATTGGGTAATGGCGCCACCCTGGCGCCTCTCGGAGACGCCGGCCGCCATTCGTCGCCATTCTCCGCTGCTCGGGGAGCACAACCACCAGGTTTTCGGCGAGCTGCTCGGAATGTCGCCCGAAGAGATCGCGAGGCTCGAGCAAGAAGAGGTCATCTACTGAAGGCACGGGGGAGGCCGGAACGTTGACTCACAGAGATAGAATACTCGCGGCAATGAGGGGCGAGATGGTGGACGTGATCCCCTTCGTCCCGCGCCTCGACCTCTGGTGGCTGGCCAATGCCAGCCGCGGCACGCTCCCTGAGGAGTTTGCCGGCATGACGACCGACGACATCGCCCGCTCGCGTGGATGGGCGATCTACCGGATGGTGCCCGGCCTCGGGGACGTCGCCGGTATCGACGACGTGCTTCACCGCTCGATCGGCCTGTTCAACTTCAAGCAATCGGTTCATCGCTGGAAACTCGGCGGCGGCGTCGAGGTGAATGCCACCGACGAAGATGGCATGCAGATCGTCGAATATCACACTCCTGTCGGCGTGGCTCGCACCATCGGCGGCGTGACCGAGGCGATGAAGAAAGCCGGCTCGTCGTTGGGTTGGGTCGAGGAGCCGATGATCAAGGAGCCCGGCGACTACGCGATCGCCGCTTACATCTTCGAGAATCTCGAGGTGGCTCCCGCCTACGAGCAGCACCTGGAGTACATGGCCGGGATCGGAGAGGACGGTGTAGTTGCCGTAAACGGCGCCACCCTGGCTGCCTCGCCCGTGCATCAGATCCAGAAGGAGCTGATCGACGCCACCCGCTTCTTCTACGAGTACAACGACAACCAGAAGCTCATTCGGCGGCTGGCCGAGAGCATCGAGGTGTACTTCGAGAAGGTGCTTGCGACGATCGCCGACTCACCTGCCGAGGTGGTGTTGTGGGGCGCCAACTACGACGACACGCTCACCTATCCTCCATACTTCGAAAAAGAGATCCTGCCGTGGCTGCGGCGGGCAGGCGAGGTGCTCGGCGCCAAGGGAAAGATAGTCGCTACGCATACCGATGGCGAGAACGCCGGCTTGATGGATCTCATCCGCGATTGCGGCTGTCATGTGGCCGAGTCGGTCACGCCGTATCCCATGACCAAGGTGAAGATCGACGAGTACTACGCTCGTTGGCGCGACAAGATCACCATCATGGGAGGCATTCCCGAGAGCGTCCTCATGGAGGAGACGGCCACCGAAGAGGAGTTCGAGACCTACCTCGACAACCTGTTCGCGAGCGTGGTGCCGGGGGATCGCATCATCCTCGGTACCGCCGATTCAACTCCGCCGGATGCGGTCTTTGCGCGCCTCGACCGTATTGCCGAGAGGGTGGAGAGAGAAGGTCGCCTGCCGCTCTCGGCGGGGAAGACCGTCGCCGGCGACCGAGTCGCCCGGACACAGGCCGCCGCGACGGCAGGTGCCGAGAAAGATGCCGCTGTGGATGGAGCCACCGCGACGCACCTCGCCGGTGCGAGGAGCGCCGCGGAGCAAAGCGCCGGTGCGAGGAGCACCGCGGGGCAAAGCGCCGAGGCGCAACGAGCCGGGGATCTGACGGCCGTTCAGGAGGCGCTCGTTGACGGCGATGCCGAATCCCTGGTCAAGCAAGTACACGCGCTGCTCGACGAGGGCGTGGGGGCGCACGAGATTCTGAACGACGGAATGATCACGGCGATGGAGAGCGTCGGCCGCCGCTTCCAGACCGGCGATGCCTTCGTGCCCGACGTACTGCTCTCGGCCCGAGCTATGAACGAAGCTCTGGAAATCCTCGAACCACTGCTGGCCGCGGGTGGTGCGGAGGCCAGTGCCAAGGTGATCATCGGCACCGTCGAGGGCGACATGCACGACATCGGCAAGAACCTCGTTGCCATGATGCTGCGCGGTGCCGGGTTCGACATCTGCGATCTCGGCGTCAACGTGGCCTGTGAGGAGTTCGTGCGCCGGGTCGAGAAGGAGAAACCGGACGTCGTGGGCATCTCGGCGCTTCTCACCACCACCATGCCGAGCATGGGCGCCATCATCGATGCACTCGGTGAGGCCGGACTTCGCGATGGGCTCAAGGTGATCGTCGGTGGCGCTCCGATCAACCAGAAGTTCGCCGACGACATCGGTGCAGACGGCTACGCCCAGGATGCAGGCGTAGTGGTCGAGCTGGCAAAGTCGCTGCTCGGCTCTCGCCTCAGTTCCTAAACGTCAGGCTCCGGCGGCTACAGTGGCTCGACGGCGGACTTGCCGACCTGGGTCAGCATTGCCGGCGGCACCTCGCGCTTGGCCGCTTTCTTGTAGAGATACTGTATGCACGGCGCACCGGGTTCCTTGTGGACGTGTCCGTCGATCACGAAGACGAAGGGCTTGCCTTCGAACTGATCGCGGTTGCTCGAGGCGCAGTGCGTACAGTAGATCGGAAAACCCTCGCGGTTGAAGTTGATGTCGGCCGGCTCGCCCATCAAACAGGCCCCGCCTTCACCGTAGCTAAACGCCCCCTTGTTCATCTCCGACCGGAACAGGCGCCCGCCGCTCCCGCAAGGATCCAGAATGAAGGCGAAGCGGTCGTCTTCTTCGACCACACGGAAGGTGGCGATGTGATAGTGCCACGTCTGCACCAGCATCCGGAACATGTCGATGTCGTCGAGGATCCCGTAGGCCGCGTAGATGAAGCCAAACGGCGGGTCGTAGGTCTCCTCCAGGAATCCGTCCAAGTACTCCGACCCTTTCTTCTCGTACACGGCCGAGAGAATGTACGTGGCCATCTGCACGAACAGATCGTGCCACGGCCGCCACTCGAGATGCTGATCCTTGATGAGATCGGCAACGCCGAAATCCCCTTCGAGTACCTTCTCGATGGCGCGCGCACAGCGCGGCTTGGCAACCTGGTAAAGCTCCTGCGTCTCGAACAGCCTCTGCCCCTTTGTTGCCTGCTTGGAGAATCGAAGCTCACAGGCTCCGGGGACGGTGTCGTTGATCTCGCTCGTCCACACCGTCGCGCCGCATGCATCGTTCAGTGCCCGTTGAAGCGCCTTGCACATGTGGCAATAGATGGGTGTTCCGTCTGAGCAGGCCGGGAAGATCTCCGGAAGCGTCTCCGGCCATTTGTCTAGGATCAAGCTTCCACCCGAACCACACGGGGCCAACGAGAAAGCGACCTCATCGTCGGTCTCGCCGGCAGGCACGACGTCGGCACCGACCTGGACACGAAACATCAGGACGAGTTCGGAAAGAACTTCCTTCTCGTTGCCAGCGAGAAAGTCCCGGGCGTAGGGCGCCATCAGCGACGCGGTGGATTTCTCGAGCACCGCGTCGAGGACTTCCTCCCCCATGTCGGTGCGGATCTTGCCGAGCATCCTGGCTATCCATTGCAGGCCGAGCTTGGCCAACCCGATATGGCCAACGGACATTCGGGTGAGCAGCGCAAGTAGACGGTCCACCTCGCCGGCCGCGAGGGCCTCGAGCGCAAGATCCGACAGCGGCGTGAGCTCACGGGCCAGCTCTTCTTCCGAGAAGTACTTCATGACACTGCTCTCCGGCGCCCGCCGGTACTGCTACTCGGTATCCTCGTCTGTCTTCTCGAGAGACCGAGGCTCTTCTCGTTGCGCGCGGGCGGCTATCCGTACGCTTTCTACTTCCGTGGCCGAGCTTGGACAATAGCGCCCACCTGATGGGCGGGGGCTCAGGCCTGGGCGAGGGCTCAGGCCTGGGCGCGGATCAGATCTTTGCCGTAGGTCTGCTTGATGGTGTGGCGCGGCGGGACGACGAGGAACTCCTCGTCGTCCCACTCGCCGCTCAGAAGCATCGTGAGCATGCGGCGGTCGCCGTCCTTGCGCTCGAATACCCAGCCTTCCTTCTCGGCCTTCTCGCGCGCCATCCGTTCGTACTGCTCGGCGTCGCCGAGACCCATGTCGATGAACGCGGCGCGCGTGTAGTTCTGCGTCCACCTTCGGTACTCTTCCATGAGAGCGTCGGCGCCGTCCTTGCCGTACTTCTCGACGTACTGGTCGTAGAGGCCGTCCTGTTCTTCGAGGCCGGCCGCTCCAAGGGCCGTGCGACTGCCCTCCTCGAGACGCTCGAGGTAATCGACGGTGTACCAGTACGTACCGGGATGCTTGCTGAACTCTTCCTGGTAGCGCTCGGGCGATCCCAGATAGAGCGTGATGCAGTCGTGAGCGCGCGGGATCACCAGCGGCACGTCGGGCGCGACGAGTCCTTCGGTCGATGTGCCGCACAGGCCGTACACGAGCAAGATCGCGTCACAGTCGTCTGCGGCCACCGCGTCGATCGCCTCCTGCAGCTTGTCGTGCAGCTTCTTCGGTGTGTTGTGTAGCCCTTGCGGGAGCAAGCGGACCGAAACCGTGCTCGGCGCCGTTGCCGCCACCGCGTAGATCGTACGCGCCAGTGCCTCGCAGGTGATTGCAATGTAGCTCTTCATTCCGTGTACCTTCGCCTGGAACTGCCCTGGCAAACTTCTCCGTTGCGGAGTACGTCACCGAGGGTTGCCCCCTGGCGTTTTCTCCATTGCCTACGTCACAGTGTCAACACGCGTCTGCGTGGCGCGGTGTGCTATTTCCTGAGCTCCGGGTCGTCCTTTTCGAACTGCAGGCCGTCGCCAGCGATCTCGTCCCAGGACGTCTTCGACCCGACGTATATGTGGCGCTCGACTTTCACGCGGGGATCGTCGTCGAGTAGGCCGGCAGGCACGAAGTAGATCTTGCCGTTCGAGTGAAGCCGCGGCAGCGGCGAGCCACAGGTGTGACAAAAGGTCGAGCCCCAACCGTCTGCGAGACTGAAGTCCTGCACCAGATCGTTGCCTGCCTGCCAACGCAGACTGGATGCCGCTGTGTATAGGGCCGCGTTCGACGCCGTACCGGACACCTTACGGCACTTCGAGCAATGACACAGGCCTATGGGGCTGTATCGCCCGGTGATCTCGAAGCGGACGCCTCCACAAAGACAGCTTCCACGGATGATTTCTTTGCTCTGCGATACCAAAGTCTACACCTCGTTGCTCGCTATATCGCGCTCAGTCCTGCTCGTCATCTTGTTTGTCGCCGCCTCCGCTTCAGACATACGGCGAACGTCTCCGCTGCCGACACTATCACTTAGCGAGCAGCCACGAGTAGCCCTCGCGCAGGGCGCCCTGGCCTCCGCTTTCCAGCACCTCGCCGTGGGCTACCACCACGCGGTCGAAATCCCAGGCCAGTATCCGTTCGAGGCTTTGCCGCGCCGCCGCGCGGTCGCGGATGAGCAAGGGATCGAGCTTGGAGGGGCCGAAGCGGCCGTAGCTGCGAATCAATTTCATGAGCAGGCGAGTGGCAGTAGCTGTCCCGGGGCCGAAGTTGAAGGCGAGATCGCACATGATGAGCGTACGGCTGCTGCGGTGAAGGAAGACGACCTCGTTCTCGTAGGGACGCCCGCGAAAGAAGGTCTGGTCCACTTCGCCTTGCCACTCTGCGAGCGCTTCGTCGCCTAGTATCGCCACGAACTCGAGGTCGGGGCGCTTGCTCTCCAGGCCGGGCGCCACCCAGAGGCGCGCCTCAGGATACACCTCGGCCACCTTGCCGGCGTAAAGGTGATGGACCCGATTCGGGGCCACGGCAAAGCGGACGCGTCCGATCGAATCGAGTTCGCTGCGCAGCCCGCGATCGAGAGCAACCGGAGAGTGTAGAAGGAGACTCCCGTCGGCCAGCCGAATCACCGTCATTCGCGTTCCGACCTCGAGTCCGAAGAAGCGCTGGGAGCGCTCCGCGATCCATATGTCCTTGGCCAGTTCCTTCAACATGGGATAGCAACCTCGTTTTCAACCGAGCCGGTCAGCGCGCGCCGGATCTCGCCATCGCGAGGATCCGATTGGATATACTCTTGGGCAGCGCGTGCGCGAGGCGGATGAGCCAGCTCAGCGGGAACGGGAACAGCACGTCCGCCTTTTCCTTCTCCATGGCCGCGATTATGCGGCGCGCGGAATCGTCGACGGAGATGGAGAAAGGGGTGGGTACGCCGCTCTTGGTAATTCGCTCCGTGGTGACATAGCCGGGATGCACACTGACGAAGCGGATCCCCGCACTTCCGAGCTCGATCCGGCAGGCATCCATCAGGATGCGTCCCGCCGATTTGGCCGCACTGTAGGGGCCTTGCATGGGCAGGCCGAGGAAGCCGGCCAAGGAGTTCGTATGAGCGATCAAGCCATCCCCCTGCTGCTTCATCTGTTGGATCAACGGCACCAGCGAATTGACGAGCGTGTCGTAGTTGAGCCGCATGTAATGTTTGATCTCATCGGCGCTACAGCAAGCCAGATCGATCGAAGGCCCAGCGCCGACGTTCAAGAGAGCCGCATCGATTCCCCCGAACTCGCTCACGGCTCGGGTGACCACGCCGGCGGCCGCTTGCTCGTCGAAAGCATCGGCCGGCACCGAAATACAGGAACCTCCGCTCGCTTCTATCTCTTGTTTCAATGTTTGCAGCAGATCCTCGCGGCGCGCGGTCACGACCAAACGGTTACCATGTCGGCCAAGTTCGAGCGCTACCGCCCGTCCGATTCCCGAAGAGGCTCCAGTGATGAGGATCGTCTTGTCTCTTAACTCCATCTCTTACTCCACTTGTCCGCGGCCCCGCCATTTCAGACGAGTTGCTGAAATCCACAATTGCCCGGTACGGCCCATATAACCGGCCAACTTATTGCGCGGGCCAGCTGCTCGCGTAGACGAGCAGGAGTCCGAAGGCGACCGCGCCGGAGCACCAACGCCTGACGAACGACGGCGGGTGCTCTAGCCACCAGACGACAAAACGTTCGAGCTGCCTCGATCCCAAAGCCAGCAATACGACTGCTGCTATGAATTCGAGAACCCCAAGCAGGCGCACCACGTCCGGCAGACGACAGTACGGTGCGCCAACGAGAAACACCGTACCGTATCCGATGCGAAAGACGACCGTCATCGGAAGCCGGGTGAGAAAGCGCCAGCGGGCGAGCAAATCGGCCAACCGCGTTGGAGCCGCAATGCCGAAAAGCCCGACTGTCGCTACCGCAACTCCGGTTAGCGAGACCAGGACTGCCGGCAATGCTCAGTCGCTCACGAGCGCGCTGGCCTGTATCTCGAGCTTGAGCTGCGGCAAGACCAGTGCGACCACCTGCACGACGGTTCGGGCCGGGTAACGTTCGGGGAAGAACTCGACGAACGCCTCATCGATGGCGCCCGTCTCGGCGATGTCGGTCAAGTACATCGTCAGCTGGGTTACATCGGCGAGCGATGAGCCGGCGGCTTCCAGTACCGTCTTCAGATTCGTGAACGCGTAGCGGGCTTGGCCGCCTATGTCATCGGGGATATCCATGTCGGGGCCGACCCCGACCTGACCTGCTACGTCTACGCGACCCCCGGCGACCACGGCCTGCGAGAACTTGTAGGCGTCATAGATCGCTTCGGTACCCGGGGGGTTAATGAGCTCTATCTTGGGCATGGTTTACTCCTCATATCGTGGCTGTGGCTCTCCCCGTATCTCCGAGCCGGTTAACGAACCTTACGCTACTTCAAGAAAACGCCATCCATGACCTCGAGGGCGAACCGCGCCGAGAATCTACCCGGACCACCTGCCATTTCGATTCCCACCTCCACGGCCTCGAGGACCTCGGATTCTGAGGCGCCCGCAGCGCTTTGTCCAGCCCTGCAACCGCTTCCCGCGGGTGAAACGCAAGCGTCATTGACCAGACTTACCGGCGATAGAAACGATCGATATGCCAAAGACCCTCGTCATTTCCAGAAGAGTGCCGATGTATTTCAGGCCCTCTGAATAATGGTTCGGCGAATATTTTGACAACAACCCTTCGAGTGCCATTTGTTTTTCTTGGTCAAAGACTTCGCTTGCGGTTCCAAAGACGACAACACTTTCATACTTGGTGCTGAACTGTTCCGGCAAGACGCATGTGTCTCCGACCGCACAAAAAGAAACATTCGCATTGTGGGCTATATTGTCGAGTTTGTGGCCCTCAGTGGCGCAATGAAAATAGATGCGGTCGTCGATGACGCAGAAGTTGAGAGGGATCCCGTATGGAATTCGGTCTTCCGAGACAGTCGACATTACTCCATACTCTGCGTTCTCGAGAACACGAATGGCATCTTGCTCCGAGAGTTGCCTGTCAGATCTACGCATTTGGTGTAACACTGCAAAACCGCCTAACGTAAGCTTGGCCGCCATAAACCCCGAGTATTCCAACGAGCTTTACGATCAAAGCCGTCTCTTCCCACATTTCACGCGCGGCTGCATCCACAGGTATCTCACAAGGTTCAATAGCCCCGCCCGGTGCGACCCGCTCGCGTTGAGCAAGAAGCTATCATGCGGCTCCATTCGATGCGCGTGCTAGTTGAACGGTCACTCTAACGGAACCCCAGCAGATGTTTGACGATGACCCGGCGGATGGCCTCGGGAGCAATGCGACCAAGCAGAAACGCCGCTCGGCTGTCCGGCCCGACGAAATACCGTGCACGCGGCCGTCGAGACGTGAGAGCCTTGGCGACCGCATCTGCAACGCGTTCGGGTGGCGCCCCGCGGCGTTCGGCCATGTCGCGTCGTGGAGCGATGAGCCGTCGGTATGGGGGCGAAGTCCTCTCTTCGATGTCGAGGAACTCTGCCCGTGCTCGCTCCAGGATCTTGGTCTCGGTTTGCCCCGGAGAAACTACGCTTACCATGACACCGGAGGCGCGGAGCTCGAGCCGTAGCGAAGCCGAAAGGGACTCGACGGCATGCTTGGCCATGCAATAGGCCGAGTTGAGCGGTGTGGCCAGAAACCCCTCCCCGGATCCGACGATAACAATCCGCCCCTGCGTTGCGCGAAGCTCCGGCAGCAGTAACCGGGTCAGCTGGAGCGGGCCGAACAGGTTGACCTCCATGACCTCGCGGAAGGCCTCTAGCGAAAGGTCCTCGATCGCCCCCGCACGCGACATGCCCGCATTGTTGACGAGACCCTCGAGACGAAGACCATGTGATAGGATCTCGTCGACCGCGCACTCGATGGCCGTCGAATCAGAGAGATCGAGTCGAAAAGGGATCGCGCCTGAAGCCAAGGATGACGCCTGGGCGTCATTTCGAACGGCAGCGAGTACGGTGAAGCCGCACTCTTTCAGCCTGGATACGCAAGCAGCGCCAATTCCGCCAGACGCACCTGTTATGACGACCGCTGCACTCATCGCAGATGCTCCCGTTTAGCCATTGGGCGCTCGGCTGTATATCCTCGATTGCTTCGCCGTCCCTGCGAAGCAGAGGGCCGGCACCAGGCCGAAGGCGAGGCGCCTGTCCACGACCTCGTGCCCGCCACGGGAAAGCTCGTCTGCCAAGACCGTCTTGTATTGGTATCCGGCGTGATCAGAAG
>PIVZ01000128.1 GCA_003354045.1 bacterium | reverse complement strand
CTCCCATCAGGGCCGCCAGCTCGTAGCGCTCACCCTCGTAGGGGTTGAAGTGAGAAGACACGTCACCGACGGCCAGTAACACGCGTTCGTACATCCCTCCCATCACCAGCCGCCGCGCCGCATCCAGCCCGGCCACGAAGCCGGCACACTGCGCTCTCATGTCCACAGCGCCAACCGGCTCGCCTTCAAGCAGGTCCTGCAAGATGCAGCCCGATCCCGGGAAGTGCAGATCCGGCGTGTTGGTGCAAAACACGATGAAGTCCACGTCGTTGGCATCCAACCCGCGCTTGTCGAGAAGCCGCGTGGCCGCTCTCGCCGCAAGGTTGGCCGGCCCTTCGCCATCGGGACTGTGGGCGCGCAGACGGCCGCGCGAGAGTCCCGCCACACTGTCTTCGGTGCAATCGAACTGCTCCGCCAAACGAGCATCGCTGACATCTTCGGCCCCGAGCTCGCATTCCATTGCCGTCACCCTGACATGCCCCATCGTCTACGCTGCCTCTCTCAACACTAGAATCTCCAACACCTTGTCCGTGTATCTCTTGCCGAAACCCTCGAGCACGCCGAGCAGGGGGAGTGTCAACAGCGCGGTAGCCTCGAGGCGACCGGTATGCGTCGCGCCGGCGGAACTCCGAGCTCCTCGATCACTACCTCGAAGGACTTGCCAATCTCACCGCGGGAGGCGCGCATGAGATCGCCCACCCGCAGCTCCGCCCCGCTATTCGACCATCGATTCGAGAATCACGGTATGATGCGCCTCGGCCGTCTCGCCGCGGATCGTGAACTCGCGCAGCAGGCCGTCGACCCGACGCTTGAACTCCTCAGTCACCGAGTCGGCCTCGTCGCGGTCACGGACCACGAACGGCGTTATCAGCACGATCAGCTCCACTCGCCGCATAGAGTCCGAGTTGTTGCGGAACAGGCGGCCGAGCACCGGGACGTCCATGAGATAGGGCACGCCGGAGCTGCCCTCGTCTTGCGTCTCTCTGATGATGCCGCCGATGATCAACGTCTCACCGCTGTGCACCACCACCGTGGTGTCGGCTTCGCGAGTAGTGAAGGTCGGCGATTGCAAAGAGAGCGTTTCCTGCAAGGCAATCGTCCGCTCGTTGTCGATCTCGCTCACCTCGAGGCTGAGCTCCATGTTGACAAGCCCCTCCGAGTTCACCTGAGGCAGCACGCGAATGATGATGCCGGTATCCCGGTACTGAATGTTCTGCAAGAAACGAGAAGAACCGCCGGTGGTCACGTTGCTATCCGACTGACTGGTGATTATCGGCACCTCGTCGCCGACCAGTATGCGCGCCTCCTGGTTGTCGGCCGTCATTATGTGCGGCCTCGACAAGATCTTCGACTTGCTGTCGGACCTTACGGCCCCGATCACGCCTTGGTAGACCTCGAGGCCGTCGCGAAAGCTGGAGATCGTTGCCGAGAGACCAGAGGAGCCAAGCGCACCGATCAAACGCACCTCCTCGCCGAAGACGTCGAAGAAGGTTCCGCCGCGCTGCTCGTCGGACATCGCTGCCTCGCCTTCCGTGTTGAGCAGGCTCTGTCCGGCACTGAAGACCTCGTCCTCGTCCAGAGAGATCTCGGCCACCAGCACCTCGATCAAGACCTGGCGCGGCACGATGTCGAGTTGGCGCAGCACCTGGCGAATGGTCTGGTAGTCGCGTGGGGTCGCCAGGATCACGAGAGAGTTGGTGACCTCATCTTCGACGATGCGCACTTCCTGCTCGAAGAGCTCACCGCCGGCCCCATCGCCGCCGCCCAGGACCAGGCCCGTGGCCGAGCGGCGCGTCTCTTGCTGACCTCCACGCTGGCCCTGCTGCCCCCGCTGCCCGCGCCTGGCCAAGCCGCCGCCAAGTCCAAGGCCTTGCTCGGCCGCCGCACCCGATCGTCCCCTACTGGCCGTCGA
Organism: bacterium; assembly: GCA_003354045.1. Taxonomy (GTDB): domain Bacteria; phylum Desulfobacterota; class Binatia; order UBA1149; family CAITLU01; genus PIVZ01. Next base: position 8,009 of record PIVZ01000128.1, on the reverse strand, counting down.
GCTACCGCTTCCGCCTTCGCTGTAAACCTGGTTGAGTACGACCGCCAGATCGACGGCCTTCGAGTTCTCCACCTGGTACACGTAGACCTGACGCCTGGTGCCCGCCTCGGCCGGCACGTCCAACACCTCGAGCCAGTACTCTATCTGCACGAAGACCGTCGGGTCGAAGGCGATGACGGCCAGGGCGTTGAGCCTGAGAAGTGGAATGATGAAGGTCGAGGCCCCGCTCTCGGTGACCTGGTATGCCTCGAGGATCGACTGGATCTCCTGGGCCACGTCTTCGAGTATCGCATGCTCGATCGTGTAGACCTTCGAGTTCATCTCGGCAAACGTGTCGGTGTCGAAGGTCCGCACCAGCTTCACCAAACGCCTGGCATTGGAGGAGATGTCGGTAATGAGCAGAAGATTGCTGCGCGCGTAGGCGATGACATCGCCGCCCGGCGATACGAACGGCGCCAACGTGTTCGCCATCTGGTCGGCGTTTACGTGCTTTACCTTGACCACCTCCATCACGAAATGGTCCTCCTTCTGCATAGCGCCGGTAGTGCCCTTGGGAACGATCAGCTTGGTCTTGCCGTCCTCGGCAGGGACGATCAGATATATGTCGCCGTTCTTTATCGCAGTGAACCCGTTATTGCGCAGTAGCTGGTGAAACACGGGAAAGAGGTCCGAACGCGCAATTCTTCCGGTGGTACGCAGAGTCACCTGCCCCGAGACGCGTGGATCGACCCAGTAGTTGATGTCCAGCGCGCTGGCGAAGCTGTAGATGACCTCGCGAATATCGGCCGCCTCGAAGTTGAGGACGATGGACTCGCCAAGCTCGCCGACAGCAGCGTCGGCCACCAGCGCTCCTATGTCCTCGTCGGCCTCCTGGGCCCATGCGTGTGGCGCCACGCCGCAAGCGGCAACGGCCACGATGGCCGCCAGCAGGCCGCCTAGCAGCCGATGCGCAAGGGCGCCCCGTCGGGTCGGTTCTCTGAAGTAGGATTCGTTTGCCATGATGGTCAGTCCGCCTCAGCGTTTCTTGGCCGCCTCCCGCAGCCGGCGCAGGGCGTCGAGTCGCGCCTGCACGGGGTCTGGTTTAGCCGGCTGCGAAGACCTCGCAGCCGCCGCACTACGGTTGGCCGCCGCGCTACGCTCGGCAACGGCCGCGCGGGTGCGCGCCTGCGCCGCCTGTGCTCGTTCGCGCGCCGTCATCGGCCGATCGCCCGCAGTGCGCCCCGCCGCGGGCGGAACCGGCGCCCGCGCCGTCGAAGTTCGTGCCGCACTGCCCCTGGCCGGCGGCCGCGCCGGCGGCCGCGCCGGCGTCCGTGCCGATGTCCGTGCCGGTGTCGCCCTGGGCGGAGTGCGAGCCGCGTGCCGCGCCACAGCGCCGACGTTCAGCTCGAGATCCACCAAGAATTCCTGGCCGCCCGTGCCGAGCAGGGTGACACGTCCCTCAGTAATGCTTCCGACCTCGTAGTCGCCGAGCATGTCCCCTCTTCTCACCCGGCGCTGATTCGGCCCGACCGCGGTGTCAGTCATTATCGCAACCGGATCCGGGCCGAGAAGCAGGACGCCGTTGAGCTTGACGGTGGCCGGCGGCGGCATCGGCGGTTCCTCCGGCGCCTCGACAGTGATCTCCTCGTGCTTTCCCCGCTCGGTCTCGAACAGGTTGCCACCCACGATGGCGTTCACCGCCACCGCCGGCGGCCGGCGTTTAGCGGGAGAGGGAGGCAGTACGTTCTTCGACGGCATCGGCGAAAGATCATAGAACTGCGGCGGCTCGATGGAGCTTACCGCCGCGATGCGGGCGGCCAGGGCAACCGCCAACGCCACCTGAACCACCGTCAGCAATCGTATCAGCCTCTTCATGAAGCCTCTCCGACCCCTTCCCTGAGAAAGGTGCGCACTTCCATACTGACGGTCAGCGGCGAGACAGCGGAGGTTCCTATCTTCTGCATCGTGCGACGGCTGGCGCCCAGCTTGCGGTTGATATCGAGCACCGTGACCACGAGGTCGTGCTCGTTCCCTTCTACATCGGACAGCAGCGAGGTGACACCGTCCACCGTTCCACTGAGCGTGAGGCGCACGCCTACCCGGCGAAAGCCATCCTCCTCGTCCACGCGCAGGATCTGCGAGCTGAGCACATTGAGGCCGGCCTCGCCGGCACTGGAGCTGAGCATACCCTGAAGCTCGGCCCCTACCTGTGTGGGAGTGGCACCGCCCATCAGGCGCTTCTGCTGGCCCTGGTAACGTCTGCCAAGCTTATCGCCTTGCGTCTTCTCGGAATCCAACCGTGCGATGATCCGGCGGTAGTTGCGTATCTTCTGCACCTGTGCCCAGCGCTCGTCACCGCCGTCGAAGGACACCTCATCGAACGAACCGCGCAGGCCGTAGTAGCCGACCACCACGATCGCAAGCACCCCCGCCGCGCCCACCATGACGCGCTCACGAGTCGAAAACGCTCCCCACCGTTCGCCCAGAGTCATCGTTCCAACTTCATGCGCAGCGAGAAGCGCTCCTGGTCAGCCAGGTATTTGGTCGTAGGGGCCGTGAAAGCGACGTCCGCGAAGTACTGCGAGTTCTCGAGAATAGAGATGAGCACGGAGGCCTCATCGGCAATACCGTCGAGCTCTATCCTCTCGCCCCGGTAGCGAAACGTAGTCAGGTAGGCGCTATCGGGAACCAGCTCGGTAACCTCCCGCAGATAGACGAGGACGTTGCTCCTGCTGCTCTTCTCGAGCTTCAGCAGCTTGCCCTGAAGCTTCTGATTGTTCTCTTCTACGTCGGCGACTTCCGTCACCAATGGCGTGAGCCGGTCGAGTTCCGAGGCCAGGGCGCTCTCTATCGACAGGTTCTTGAGAGCGATGGTACCGGCAAGCACCAGCGCTGTCGTCACCAGAGCGGCCGACAGCGCGAGCTCGCGCAAGCCCAGGCCCTCACGGGCCTTGACCATGGAGTCGGGCAGAACGTTGACCTCGGCCCTCGACTCGCCGAGTTGACCGAGCGCAGCACCGATCGCGACTATTTCGGCCACCGAGGGCTCCACTCCCGGCGGGAAGAAACCCTCGGGCGCGATAGAGGCCAGCGAGACGCAGGAATCGCCGACGGGTAGGCCCGCGAGCACGACCGGGGTGTCGCCGCAGCGCTCGGGCAGCGCACTCTCGATCTCTTGGGCAACCACGGCCGCGTACTCGCCGTCAGTGACCGCCGAGTGATGACTCGAGGCCATGGCCCCGTCGGCGCACAGCGTGAGATATTGCCTGCCCCCTGCCTCGGTGAAGAGCCCGGCCAGATCCTCTCCTTCCGCACTGCAGAATCGGTAGTAGTCGGCAAGGGCCACCGGCTCGACCGTGGCCGCAGCGGCGCCGAGCTCGCTGCCTTCGAGCCAGCCGAGAGCCTCGCTGACCCGCTCCGCCAACGCGGCCACCACGGTGACCGCGATACGCTCGCCGGCGCTTCCCATGGGCCGCTCATAGTAATCGACCATGAGGTCGTCTGAGGGGACCGGAATGATACGGTCGAGCTCGAGCTCGACCACGCTGGCGACGTTCGAAGAGGCAGCCGCCGGCAACAGCAGACTACCGAGAAAGGTGGCTTGCCGCTCCACGACCACACTCACACGCGCGCCCTCGAGAGAGGCGCGTTCGGCATAATCCTTGAGGAAGGTGGCCGCTTCCGGTCCACGCACCTCGGGCGGACCTTCGAGCCGCTCGGTGCTGACGTCGGCGACCCTGACGCGGTTGAACCGCTTGGTCAGATGAGCGACAGACACGGCATCGTCGCTTACGACGACACCGAGTGCGTCGGCGAAGTCAACCTTTGCAAGTCGCGCTATGAAGCCGGCCGATTCCATCTTGCCTCAGCCGGTGCCCGCCTCATCGTCGGCCTCACCGGACTCTTCGGTCTCCTCCCAAAAGATCGAATCATACCACCGATAGAGCCGCAAACCATCTCCCCCTGCCGCCACCCTTCCGACCATCCCGAGGTGGCTCAAGACACGGCCGCTGGCGTCCTTCACACGCGCCTCGATAGTGAGGTCCACCGGTACACCGTCGCGCGTGCCGGTCTCGGACTCCGCAGTGAGGGTGCGCAGCTCCTCCGGCAGCTCTCCCTTGTTCTCATTGCGGCGGTCCCGCAACTCCTCCGCTTCCTCCCGGTCGAGACCCGCGATGGCAATCATCATCTCCGGCGTCACGGACCCGAGATTGAGGCGCTTGGTACGGTTGAAGACCGAAAACAGGTCGCGCAGGCCGGGCACCTCTTCTGTACCGTAGTAGATCTCCTCGGTCACCCCGCGCACCAACAGAAGCTCGTCAATCGTGTCGAAAGGAGCGTCCTTGCACTGGTAAGGCCGCCTGAGCCCTTCGTAGTACTCGTCTTCGGCGCCGTTAATGCCGTGCGCATCGTCTTCGTCACGCCAATCGATGATCGAGTCGGTGATTACGTCCCCGACGTCCTGCTCATATTCCAGGTTCCGGAACACCAAGCGGAGAACCTCCGGACTGACGTCGTTCAGTCCCAAACGGCCACCCTCATCAGTGGTGCGCACCTCGTACTTGGTTCCGTTGAACTCGCCCTCCACCCACTGCCCGTCGCCGAAGTTGAGGGTCTCTACGGGATCCACGATCCCTTGGTCTTCGGCCTCGTCGGCTTCGAGGTCGCCGCGCTCGCGCCTGTCCTGCAAGGCCAGGATGACCTCGTTGATGGCCGCCACACAGACGTAGTGGGCGATGGTCTCTTGCTTGAAGTTGCGGGTGCTCAGAGCGTCGTCGCGCATCGCACGGGCAAACTCGGCGGCCAGAACCGCCAGCACGGCGAACGTCCACACCACGAGGATGAGGGCCACACCCGATTGTCCCCTACCGGACGATGGGTGCCTAGAAGTCGTCATCCTCGTCATCCTCGTCGTAGTCGTCCTCGTCCTCGTCCCGGTCGGCTCGCCGCCCGCGCATCCCCCCGGAAGCGCGCCGGACCGGCCGGAAGTCACTGGCATCTGTGATCGCGTTGAAGACGCCGACCATCACCGGGATCTCATGGTACCAGGCCGGCCCATCGACGGTGGCCGGCTCGATCTCGATGCGTACGGCAGCCGGAAGCTCGTCCTCGTCTGCCGCAATCCACTCGTCCTGCCATTCCTCGTCGTTGGCGGCATCGCGCCGGTAGCTCAGCCGCAACTCGGCTATGTCGTAGAGAAGCTCCGTCTGCTGGGCGAACTCCTCGTCGTCGAGGCCGTAGGCTTCCTCGTCCATGGCCGCGAACAGCGGCACCTCCGACATCATGAGAATGCCGCCGTCGTGGTCGAACCAGTAACGCACGATGGCCAGCCCGCTGCTGCCCGGCCGTTGCGGAATGGAGGTCACGAACTCCAGGCTGTCCTCAACGCCGATAAAGTAGGGCTCGTTGTACTCCTCGATCTGAAGCTTGATCGGCTCGGTGGAACGGATCTGACGGGCGACCAGGTCGGTGGCCACACGCATGCGGCGGGCCTGCTCGGTAATCCGCTCCCCGGCACCGGCCGAGTTCGCCCCGAGCACCACCACCCCGTAGATCGCCACGGAGATCAAACCGAGAACCGACATGGCGATGACCAGCTCGAGAAGCGTGAAACCGGCCGGCCGCGCGGCACCAATCGTCTCGTTTACGGCCATGGTCTTGCGGCAGCCGAGTCTCATTCGGACACCTCCGCAAGCCGCGCGGTGACGAGCTCGACCGACTTCTCGCCGCCTGTCCTCCCCCAGGTCACCGTGGCCCTGATCTCACGAAGCTCGTAGTCGCCGTCATCCTCGAAGCCGAACTCATCGGTATCGGTGAAGCCGATCAACTGGCGATCGATGGCGCGCACCTCGAGCGCCCAGGAGTAGTCCCCCTCCTTGCCCCTGGTCAGGTCCTCGCTGAGCCCCCCCCGCCACAGTGCCTCATCGACCAGGGAGCGCGCCAGGACCAGAGCCTCGGTCTGGCGGGCCGAAGAGCCGGCAAGTCGCATGCTGCCACCGAAGAGCTCGAGCGCAGAGACGATACCGATGGACATGATTGCGGTGGCCAGCATCACCTCGAGTAGCGTGAACCCGCTGGCCTGCTTCACGAGCCGCTCTCTATGCTGACGCTGCTCAGCAGCGGGTTGATCGTGAAAGTGTAGGACTGGAAACCGCCTCGTGTCTCGAACTCCATCTGCACGCTGCCGCCGCTCGAGCTGCCGGTCGGGTAGAAGTCGAAGATGATCTCCTCATCTTCGCCCTCGCGTCCGCCGTCGATTTCATCGAAGACCCCGAACTCGGGTAGTTCGTAGGGCGATTGCTGCCCCTCCACCGCGAAACGCGCATCGTCGGGCCACACCGTCAGGCCGACGCGCGTTCGGTCGGCTATCGATCGCGCCGAGCTCACCCGCACCGCGCTGATGAACTGCCGCACCGAGCGACGCACCTCCCGCTGCTGCAGGCCGGAGCGCACCGAGGGCAACACCACGGCGACGGTCACCGCAATGATGACCAGTACGATCATTACTTCGACGATCGTGAAGCCGCCCGCGGTCTGCGATCGCCTAATCGTTGTTGGAGATGTCAGCGCTGTCCGCCTCTCCGCCGGGTGCGCCGTCGGCGCCATACGACGTGACTTCATAGTCCCAGCCGGTGTTCGGCCCGGCGTAGTTGAAAGCCCGGTTCCACGCATCCTTGGGCAGCCTCTTCATGTAGGGGCCGTCCCACATATCGAGACCCGAGGGGGCCTGGACCAGCGCCTCCAAACCTTCCTGCGTGGACGGGTAGCGCCCCGTATCGAGCGCGAGAGCATCAAGCGCCGTCGCAAGATTGGCAATCTGCACGCGCGTCGTCTTCACCCGTGCCTTGGCCGCCTGGCCGAAGAAGTTCGGCAGCACCAGCGAAGCCAGCAACCCCAAGATCACCATGACGACCAGGAGCTCCACCAGAGTGAAACCCGACTGGAAGCCGACCGTCGGTTTTCTCATCATCGTTCGCCTTACCTCCTTGGTAACTTCGCCGCCGTGGCTACATGGCGACCTGGTTTACGCTGAACACGGCCGACATCATCGAGATGACGATGAAGCCGGCGACCAGCCCCATGATGACCAGCATGGCGGGCTCGAGCATCGCCATCAGGCGATTCACCGCGTTGGTCACCTCGCGGTCGTAGTGGTCGCTGACGACCAGCAGCATGTCGTCCAACCGGCCCGTCTCCTCACCGACGGCCACCATCTGCAGAGCCAGCGGCGGAAACACGCCGGTACGCTCGAGCGGCTTTGCCAATCCCTTGCCCTCGCTCACATCGCGCTGCACCGACACCAACGCACCGGAGATCGCAGTGTTGGCCACGATCGCCCGTACGATCTCCAGCGATTGCAGAAGCGGTACACCGCTCTTGAGCATCGTGCCCATGGTGCGCGCAAAGCGGGCTATCTGCACCTTGCGCACCAGGTCGCCGAAGAGCGGCGCATCGAGCAGCCAGGTGTCGTAGGCCAGCCGGCCCTCGGCAGTGCCCGTGTAACGGCGAAAGGCGAACACGGCCACGGCCACCATCAACACCACCACCCACCAGTAGCCCTGCAGGAAGTCGCTCATCGCCATCACCAAGCGGGTCGATGTCGGCATCGCGGCGCCGAGCTCCGCGAAGATGGATGTGAACTTGGGCAACACGTAGGTGAGAAGGATAATGATCGAGAGCCCGCCGACGGCGGCCAGGATGAGCGGATAGGTCATGGCCGAGCGGACCTCGTCGCGGGTCTTCTCGATGTTCTCGAGATAGTCGGCCAATCTTTCGAGCACCGACTCGACCACGCCTCCTGCCTCACCGGCGCGTATCATGTTGACGTAAAGCGGCGGAAACACCGTTGCATGCTCGGCCAGGGCCTCGGAGAGCGACTTCCCCTCCTGGACCAGCACCAGCACGTTGGTGACCGTCTCCCTGAGGGCCTCGTTATCGGTCAAGGCGGCCAGGCTCTGCAGACTGCGATCGAGCGGAAGGCCTGCGTGCAGCAGCGTGGCCAGCTCTCGGGTAAAGAGCATGAGGTCGCG
>PIVZ01001529.1 GCA_003354045.1 bacterium | reverse complement strand
ACAGGCCGTAGAATAGACCGAAGAAGCCGGAGGAAGTGCTGTTCCCCGCGCTGAAGTGGCTCGACTTGTAGAAGCCGAGCGCCATGAAGGGCCGGTCCGCGGCCGTTTCCTGCCGGATGAAGTCGATCATGCGCCGGTTGAGGTCGGCGTCGTTGTCGTCGATCTCCTCGCCTGCGAACTCCTCGTGCACTTCGATCCCCCGGAACACCGTGTCCTTGATCTTGTGACGGTCGAAGTTGGAGTCGGCGTAGATGCCGAAACTGTACCCGTGCTCCGTCATCAGATCAATGAGCACCGGATTGTGGATGTGAGCGCTATTCGCTTTCACCGCCGTCCAGTAGCTCGCAAACAGGCCGTAGAATAGACCGAAGAAGCCGGAGGAAGTGCTGTTCCCCGCGCTGAAGTGGTCGCGAAAGTCGGAGGATCGCTGAGCGAGGGCGTGGATGTTCGGCGTAACCTCCCCGTCCATCATCTCGGCGCGCCAGCTCTCGATCAGGAGGAAGACCACGTTCGGCGGCCTCTTGCCTGCGGGGAGCGAGTGGGGCACTTCTGTGAGGGGGTAGCTGAGCGAGATGTAGCAGTCG
>PIVZ01000127.1 GCA_003354045.1 bacterium | reverse complement strand
CGTGAATGGCCTGTGCGAAAAGCTCTTTGCCAGTGCCTGTCTCGCCAGTGATGAGCACCGTAGCGTCCGCGCGAGCGAGCAACGGCACCTTGCTCATTGTGCGCAAGAACGGGCCGCTGCGGCCCACGATTCCGTGGTCTTCCTGCAGGTCGGCTAACGGCTCGAGCCGCGAGGCCCCCGCTGTGCCGGCCGCTCCGCCACCAGCCCCGTCCGCATCCCCTGCCCGTTCCTTTCCCGACTCCATTGGGTCGTTGGCCTCTCCGTCTGAAGAAAATCGCGCGTGATGTAAGGGAATCGTCCGTCTGACGACCCCACCCCTCATGGTAGCATCGCTGACATACATGGGTCCATACAAGACGAATGGATAAGAAGGCTTTGGTTTTACAACAGAAGGCCGCTTAGGACTTGATAAAACCGTGGTCAAGGCATGGCCCGTCACGGGGTTGGCACCGACGAGGCCTGCTTTGCGGTATCTCTGCGTACGAGAAGTCACGATCCGGAAGTTTCGCGGACCGGCCAGAGCCGAGCCGGCGGCCTGTTGAGTCCCTAAGTGGCGATGCCTTTCCGAGCGGCACCTCTGGTGCTCGAGGTTTCTGTCGCCAGATCAGCGCGTGCCCCCATTCAGGGGAGGCGAGAAATGAGCGTCGGCAGCGACTCCGGTCTGCTCGTCGCCACGCTGACTGCCAACCGGTCGTGGTTCACGCGCTCCGGCGTAGCCGTCCATTCGGCATCTGTGAAGACGCGCTCCGCAAGGCCGCCGGCGAGCGAGACCAGAGCCTGTGCGTTAGGCTCGGTGTTGGCCGCGCGGAGCCGGTCGTTGGCGAACACGGAGAACCCGTCACCACGGAACCTGACCCTGTCTCCGAGGAGCGGCTCCGATTCCAGCCGTTGACAGGCCAGGAGCGCTCGTTTGCAGACCTCGACCAAGCGTTGCGGCGACGGCGCCTGATCGTGCCCGCGGCTACAGTAGGTCATGCCCATGTGGTCGCCGCCGGCATCCATTCCGTAGGTGCCCTCGTGCGCCACCAGCAGTATCCCAGGTCCATGGGCCACGTGACTGTAGTCGACCACGTCGATCAGCAATCCATCGACGGCACGGGTCTGGATCCAACGATGAAAGATCGGAATGAGCTCCGCCCCCTCCACGGACGCGTCGTCGTGCAAGAAGAACTTTATGCCTAGCTTCTGTACGTCCATCACGGCCTACTGCACCGGCAGCGCGACACCGGCCGGATTCGCAGCGATAGCCGCACGCTGCTCGGTGAGGCGCGACTCGCAGCCGTGGGCGGCCTCTATGAAGAGAAGGGCCTCCTCAATGAGTCGGTGGGCAGAATCTATCGAGTACTCGCGAACGCGTAATTGGTGCCGGCCGAGGAGGTAGTGCGCAAACTTCGCACCCGCATACTTGTCGTTGAACAACTGCGTCTCGTGGAAACGGGTCTTGAACTCCTCGACGACCGCATCGGGGTCCGCGGACACGTCGCGAAATTCGGTCCTCACGAGCGCTCGCGCGGCCTCCAGCATGGCGCTGTAGGCCATCTCGTCGGCTGCTTGATAGTTGCCGTCCTCGAGCAAAATCTGCGCTTCGAAAGCCTGCCGCTCAGCTTCGGCCAAGTCGAACTCAACCAATGACACCACCTCACCGGCGCATTCTCCTACCCCCATGTCGCCGATAGTGAACTCGCGAGGGTCGCGCCAGTCGGAGTAGTACGATCTGTCCGTCTCGTAGTCCGGAACCTGCATCAAATCGGCGAGCATCTCCTTTACGTGCTTCTTGCCAACACGTGCGTAGTAGCCCTGGAGGCTCTCCCCCTTTTCACGCTCTCGCACGTAGCGATCCGTGATGCGATCGACGACCTCGGGTATACGCTTGGACGGCACCGCCCCTATTGCCAAACCGTATGAGGCGGCATTTTCGGTCCACTGACCGCCGAGCATCACTTGGAAATGGGGAACCGTCCGGCCGCCCACCTTGCGACTCACCCCGTAGAAACCGATATCAGCCACGTGGTGTTGGCCACATGAATTGAAACAACCGCTGACCTTGATGCGCAATCCTCGTACGGCCGCGTCCAGCTCGAGAGATTTCGCGGCTAGCCGTTCGCGCAGCTCGGCGGCAAGTCCGCGCGAAGACGCGATTCCGAGCTTGCAGGTGTCGGTTCCCGGGCAGGCAGTCACGTCCACGATGCTCGCGGCGCCGGGCTCGCCGAGCCCTATCGCGTCGAGTTCGCTGTAGAGCGCCGGCAGGTCGGCCTCGCTCACCCACCGCAATACGATGTTCTGCTCGACAGTCGTGCGGATGTTGTCGCCGACGAAGCGGCGGGCGATCGCGGCCAGCCGCCGCGTCTGCCACGCCGAGATGTCGCCGAGCGGCAGGGTCACCGTGGCAACCGCATATTCCGCCTGCCTTTGGCCTTGTACGTTCGTTACCCGCCAGTTCTCGAAAGCGACCGGAAGCTCCGTCGCGTTCAGCCGTACGCCGTCTTTTGACGGGGTCTCTTCGTACTCATCGGCCGCACCGACATATGTGCGCCAGCGTTCGTCGGCGGGAAGCAGCGTTCTCTCCTCGAGTACCAGCCGGCGGAACTCCTCCATGCCGAGTTTGGCCACCAGGAACTTGAGGCGCGCCTTCGCCCGGTTCTTCTTCTCACCGAGCCTGGCGAAGACGCGTGAGATGGCTTGCGCCAGCGGGAGGATTTCTTCCGCCGGCACGAATTCGTCAAAAAGCCCCGCCGCGTGAGGAACGGCGCCCAAGCCACCACCTACGTAGGTCTCGAAGCCCCGTCGCCTTTCGCCGTCCACGTCGCGCACGCGGGCGATGAAGCCCAGGTCGTGCATCGTCACCAGGCCGCAGGCGTTGTGGGCACAACCGGAAAAGGCCACCTTGAACTTGCGACCGAAGTCCTGCACGTCCGGGTGTCCCAACAGAAAGCGCGCGCAGGCCGTCGCGTATGGCGTCACGTCGAAGGTCTCATCGCAGCACACGCCCGCCACAGGACAGGCAGTAACGTTGCGTACGCTGTTGCCACACGCCTCTCGAGTCGTGATACCCACGGCAGCCAGACGCCGCATCAAGTCGGGGGTATCGTCTATGTGAACGAAATGGAGCTGGAAATCCTGACGAGTGGTTACGTGACAGATCCCGTCGGCGTACTCCTCGGCAAGGTCGGCCAGCACCTCGAGCTGCTCGGCCGTGAGCCCACCGAAGGGGATCTTGATACGATGCATGCCGGGAGCTTCCCAGAGCGTTTCCGGCCCCTTGGTAACATCGCCCGACGGATAGTGTAGCTCCTTGGGGCCAGTGCCGTCGTCTCTCCGACCGTTGTCATAACGCTGTCCATATGCACCTCGCCGCAGGCGCGTCTCGGCAAACACCTTGTCGTCGATCTTTCCCTGACGCTTGAGCTCGATCTGGCTCTCGAAGACGTCTATCTCACGGCCAAGGTCCGAAGGAATGGCCTCACCGAGCACATCCTTCCATGTTCTCGTATCTTCCACTGTCGCGGGCAGCCTCCACTTTGATTACCTAGGACGCGATAATAGCCACGACAGAATTGCTCAACAACTTGGGACCCCCTCCACACACCCTCAGATGAGAAGAAAGCCGCAGCCCAAGATCCTCGTCAGCGCCGCCATACGGGTCGATTGGCCCGTCCCTTATTCAGTCGTCGGTAAATCGGGCCCACAGCTTATCGAGCCGTTTGGCTGAGACCGGTACGGAGGTTCCCAGAGTCTGCGCGAAAAGGGAGACGCGCAGCTCTTCGACCATCCATCGGTATGTTTCCAGATCTCCCCGGTCGCAAGACCTCAACGACCGCTCGGCCCTCGGGTCGTCCACCCATTGGCGGTAGCGTGTCCACATCGAGTGAGCCACCTCCATGGCCGCGGAGTCGGCCGGATTGCCTTGCTCGAGCTTGTCGAGGCGCTGCTCTACGGCCTGTAAGTAACGCGGGATCTCGTGCAACCATCGCGTCGGTGTCTGGTCTATGAACCCCGGATAGACGAGACGCGCGAGCTGGCCGCTCACGTCGCCCGCCGCTTCCGTTTGGGCCACGGGAGGGACCCTCAGGCGGCCAAGCAGGCGGGCGTGTCGTCTCAACACCTCTTCGATGGTCGTAGCGAGGCCCTCTGCAAGAGGGACGAGATGCGCACGGCCTCTCTCCAGCCGAGCCGCAAAGTCCGCCGAGCTGCGCACAAAGGCGCCGTCGGCCAAGAAGGTCTGCTCGACAGACGAATCGATCCAATCATCCACCACCCTCTCGGCAGAGCCCGCCGAAGGGCAGTCTCCGGCAACCCGGCCAAGTGTGCTGCGGCCGCGCAAATCACCGATCTGCTCGCTGGTTTGGAGGCCGAACAAGCGAATCAACCCCTGCCTCATGGCCTCTCGTGCGCCCTCCGGTGAAGGGAGCACGGTGAGTACCAACGATGTCCCTTCGGTCACGAGGGTCGGATAGCCGTATATGCTGAGATCTCTCTGCTTGATGAGCACGCGCTCTTCGAGGTCAGCGAAATCCCAGCGTGTGATGTCGCGCCGCTCGTGCGCTACGGCGTAAAGGGCACGGAAATTCTGCCGGGCCGTCTCCCCGTGGCGCCTGCGCAGTTCGTCAAGGTCCCGTCCTTCGGCAAGCGCTCGTCCCCCCTCATCGACGATCCGGAAGTTCGTCACCAGATGAGGCGGGAGCCGGCCCATGGACCACATGGATCTCCTGACCCTTACTCCTGTCATGCGCTCCAAGTCCTCGGTCAGCGCCGGCAAGAGCCCTCCAGCGTGCGGTTTCAGGTTGTCGGAACAGGCCCGTGCAAACCTCTCTGCGGGCGAGAATCTCTTGCGAGTGGCCGCCGGGAGCCCACGGATAAGCTCCGCCAGTTTCTCCTCGAGAGAGCCGGGCACTAGCCATTCGAAGCGGCCGGCATCGACTTGGTCGAGCAGGACCAGCGGGACCACGGCGGTGATCCCGTCTGCCTGATGACCGGGTTCGAGTCGATACTCCAGACGAACCTCGGTTGCTCCGACGAGTAGATGCGACGGGAACAAGCTTTCGGTGATCTCGTCGGCACGCCTACCCATCAAAGCGTCCGCCTCGAAGAAGAGCACTTTCGGATCCTCCATCTCGGCCTTCTTGCGCCAGCGCTCGAAGGAGGCTCCGTCGGTCACTTCAGAGGAAACGATAGCGGAATAGAGCGCATGCACCGCCTCGGGTGAAATCAGTACGTCACGGCGACGCACGCGCGCCTCCAGAGCGCCGACTTCCTCGGCCCGAGCCTGGTTGTGAGGAAGGAACCCGGCGTCCGTATCGTAGTCGCCATCGACCAGCGCGCTCCTGATGAAGATGTCGCGAGCACCCTCACCATCCACCCGTGCATAGTTTACGCGCCGCCCGCTACACACCGGCAGTCCGTAGAAGGAGGAGCTCTGGCTGGCGATCACGGTTGCACTACGCCGATCCCAGCGCGCGTCAGAGTAGCTCCGCTTGAGCAGATGGGGCGCCACCTGTTCCACCCACTTCGGTTCTATGCGTGCCGCCAACCGTGCGTAACGACGCATGGTCTCGACGACACCGGCGGTTACGACCCACTTCGGCGGGTGGTCGGAAAGCCCCGATGCGCGAGACAGGCGGAATCGCGTACCGCGCGGCCCGTCGTACCCGCCCCCTTCGCCGAGACACCCGACATTGGCCACCAGGCCGGTCAGGAGAGCCTTGTGGACGCTTGCGTATTCAACCGCTGCGCCGCTTTGCGCGACTCCCAGGAGGCGGCTCAGCTGGCGATGGGTCTCTATCCACTCCCTCAGGCGCGCCATCGATAGGAAATGCTCGCGGCAATAGGCGCGCAGTGCACGGTGACTGAGCTTTGCGGTCTCTTCCTGTAAATTCCGCCACAGCGACAGAAAGGTCAGGAAATCGGAGCGCGCATCCGCGAAGCGAGCGTGCATCTCATCGGCCGCGGCGAGCTTGTCGAGCGGCCGTTCGCGGGGATCGCCGCAGACCAGAGCGCCGGCAATGACGAGGACGTCGGCCAGACATTCATGCTCGGCGGCGGCCAGCAACACCCTCGCCAGGCGTGGTTCGACCGGCAGGCGCGCGATCTTCCTCCCCACCTTCGTCAGCTTGCCCTCTACGGAGAAGGCTCCGATCTCCTCCAGCGTGCGACGGCCGTCGTTCACGGCCCGCCGGTCAGGCGGATCCAAGAACGGGAAGAACTCGACGCGGCCGATTGCCAAGGCCTCCATCTGCAGCATGACGCTGGCCAAGCTTGCCCGCTTTATCTCCGGCTCGGTGAACTTCGGTCTCGCCAGGTAATCGTCCTTGTCGTAGAGCCGAACGCACGAGCCCGGTGCGATCCGGCCGCAACGCCCCTTTCTTTGATCCGCGGAGGCTTGCGATATCTTCTCGATGGGAAGGCGTTGGATCTTGGTGTGGTAAACGTAACGGCTCACCCGGGCGTATCCACTGTCAATCACACAACGGATACCGGGTACTGTCACGGAGGTTTCTGCAATATTGGTCGACAGTACGACCCGAGGCTTGTCCGTGGCCGAGAAAACCCGTTGCTGCTCGGCTGCGGGCAATCGGGCAAACAGAGGCAGAACCTCCACGCGCCCTTCGAGGCTTCTTCTCAGAAGTCGCGCGGCATCGTGGATGTCGCGTTCGCCGGGCAAGAAGGCCAGCACATCGGCCTTTCCTTCCTGTAGAGCCTTTTCCGTGGCAGAGACGACCGCACGCACGACGTCGACGTCTTCATCGTCGGACCGACTCGGCGCCGCGTAGCGCACCTCGATCGGAAAACTCCGTCCGCTCACCTCTATGATGGGCGCGCCTCCGAAGTGGCGAGAGAACAGGTCGGGATCGATGGTCGCCGAGGTAATGACGAGCTTGAGATCCGGTCTCTGGGGAAGAATGTGCTTGAGATAGCCGAGCAAAAAATCGATGTTGAGGCTGCGTTCGTGCGCCTCATCGATGATCAAGGTGTCGTAGCGTCGCAGCAGTCGGTCGTCTCGTAGCTCGGCGAGCAGGATGCCGTCGGTCATCAGCTTCACCCAAGCCTGTGGGCGCAGGCTGTCGGTAAAGCGCACCTTATAGCCGACGATCTCGCCAAGCGGTGCCCGCAGCTCCTCGGAGATGCGTGCGGCCAGAGTTCGCGCTGCTATCCTTCGCGGCTGAGTGTGCCCGATCAGGCCCGTTTTGCCGCGGCCGAGCTCGAGACAGATCTTCGGTAGCTGGGTCGACTTGCCCGATCCGGTTTCGCCGCAGACGACTACAACCTGGCTCGCGGATATCGTCTCGGCGATCTCCCGCCGTTTTGCCGCAATCGGCAGCTCATCCGGATAGCTCGGGTTCCACTTCGTGGCATCACGCCTGCGCAGCCGCTCTGTCGAAGCTTCGATTGCACCCTTCAGCTTGCGCAGACTCTCGCTGCGGGCTGCTCGCCTTGACGAAGCCACCCTGCCGAGCCGCCTGCCCAGGTGAAGCCGGTCGGGCGGCCAACATTGATCGATGAGGCGCGACAATTCTTCGACGGCCGGGTCCATAGTTGCTCGCGACATACTTTCCGGCGCACCGCCAACCGCTGTAACAAGTTGCAACGCGGGAAGTCTTCGAACCAGCGGCCGGGTCGGCCTCCCCCGGATCTCAGGCGTCCACGCAGAGAGAGCCGAGGATCTCTCAAGCACGGGCGTTTGACCAGCAACGGGTCACGACCGCCCCTTGACGGCCGCAGGAAAAGCTCCCTCGACCGCCGACCTTGCTGCCACGATCGGCGGACACAGCGGACTCGACACCCCTCCCGCGCCCCCTAGCGGACCGCTGGCCACCGTAACGCTGCAAGAAAGCACGCACGCCCTGGTCGCTTGTCTGCCGGGCTTCTCTCGCGTACAAGGCTGTCAGCGGCCGACCGGCGGGCGGCGACCGCCATCCGCGTCGGGCAGAGACGGCAATGCACATCATAATCATAGGTGCAGGCGAAGTCGGCCGTTACCTGGCCGAAATCCTCATAGAGGAAAGACACGATGTCTGCTTGGTCGAGCAAGACGAGAAGCTTGCCCGCGAGCTCGACGAGCGCTTGGACGCCCAGGTCATACAAGGCACCGGCGTCTCGCGTGAAGCGCTGTTCCGAGCGGGGATCAAGAAGGCGGATCTCATGCTGGCAATCACGCAGGTAGACGAGATCAACCTCATCGCTGCAATGACGGCCGAGCGCCTGGCGCCAAATTGCCTGACGGTCGCGCGAGTGCGCGACCCCCGTTACATATCGGGCACCGACGCGATCAAAGCGGAAGAGTACGGCGTAGACTTCCTGGTGGGGCCAGAACAGGCCGTGGCCGAACAGGTCGTAGACCTTCTTCAGTACGCGGGGCCCGGACAGATATCGCCGATCGCGGACGGCCGAGTCGCGATGCTGGAAATGCCGGTGACGCCCAATACCCTACCGGTGTGGGCCACGCTCGGAGAGCTCAGCGCAGAAATCCCGTCGCAGACGTTCATCGCGGCCGTCCTCGGCAGCGAAGGCCTGCGTATTCCCACCGCAGAGGATCGCTTCCAGGTCGGCGAGCGTCTCTTCGTCCTGTGCGCACGAGAGGAGATCACTCGCTTCCTCAACCTGGTGGTTTCCGACTTCCACAAGGTCGAGCAGGTGTTGTTGATCGGCGGCGGAGACATCGGCTTCCACGTTGCTCGCCACCTTCAGCGGCTCAAGTTCGACGTCACCATCATTGAGAAGGACAGTGAAAGAGCCGAACGGATCGCCATCAAACTGACCAAATCCACGGTGATCCACGGCGACGGTACCGAGCCGGGGATGCTCGCCGAACTCATGGCCGACGGCCACGACGCCGTGGTCGTCTTGATCGCCGACGACGAGAAGGCCCTTCTGACCGGCGTAATGACCAAGCACTTGGGCGCCAAGAAGGTGATCGCGCGTGTCGACGAGCGCGAGTACGCGCCGGTAGCCCACAAGCTCGGTGTGGATGCCGTCATCTCGCCACGTCGGGCGGTGGCCGATTCGATTCTCAGATTCCTTCGTCGCGGGCGCATCGCCTCGGCCACCATGCTCGGCGACCACGACGGGGAGTTGATAGACTTCCGGATCGGCAAGAAGCCACGCCGCGAGCTCACAGAGGTGCCGGTGAGCAAACTCCAGCTACCTGAGAACTGCCTGATCGCCGTCATGGTGCGCGACAACGAGATCTTCTTCGGCAACACGGGCGACCAGCACATCCGCGCTGGCGACCACGTCTTTGTCATCGCGTTGCGCGAGGCGGTGCAGAGGCTCGAAGGCTTCTTCGAGTAGCCCGACCCCACCATGAAGCCACGGGTTCTAGCCAAGATCCTGAGCCGTATGTGCATGTTCATGGCCGCGGCTCTCTGCCTGCCGGCTTTCGTGGACCTGCTCTACGGCGAAGACGTGTGGGGCTACTACCTGGGAACCGCGGCGGCGGCTCTCGTCATCGGCCTGGCCGCCTACTACCTGCCGGGCGGCGGACGCGAGGCCAGGCTCGACCAGATCACGCGTCGCGAGGGGTTCTTCGGCGTGGTCGCTTCGTGGGTCACCATGATCGTGCTCGGCGCCGTCCCCTTCTGGATCTCGGGGGCGATGCCCACGCTTGCCGACGCCGTGTTCGAATCGGCTTCGGGCTACTCCACGACCGGTGCCACCATCTTGACCGATATAGAGTCCCTGGCGCGCGCCCATCTTTTTCAGCGAAGCCTCGCGCACTGGGTCGGCGGCATGGGAATCATCGTCCTGTCGGTCGCGATCCTTCCCGATCTGGCGGTCGGTGGGATGCAGCTGTTCTCGGCCGAAGCCTCCGG
This sequence comes from bacterium, assembly GCA_003354045.1. GTDB lineage: Bacteria > Desulfobacterota > Binatia > UBA1149 > CAITLU01 > PIVZ01. The sequence goes on along the minus strand of PIVZ01000127.1, from coordinate 117 downwards.
CATCGCCACCGACAAGCTGTCTCCGCGGATCGTTTCTACGGCCATCCGTCCGACAAACTGATCATCGTCGCTATTACAGGAACCAACGGCAAAACAACCACCGCTTCGATTGTGGAA
>PIVZ01001528.1 GCA_003354045.1 bacterium | reverse complement strand
ATGTTGCCGATCGTCGTCATTGCGATCGGTTTCCTCTTCGCCCGCGTCGGACTCTACTGGCTCGGCAATCATCTTCTCGGGCGCTGACTCGGCTGGATTCCACCACTCGTCATGGCGATGAATCCACGGATTCACGAACTGGCGGCTGATGGCCTCACCGAGGGCTGGTTCACCGCGTTCCTGGTCGGCTCTCTCCTCTGCCTGCTCGCCTCGGGGCGCAGCGGGCGTCACCTGATGGTCGCCGGGATGCTACTCGCCCTGGCACAGCTCACCCGCCCGAACGCCTTCCTCCTGTTGCCGGTGTTCGCGGCGCTGGCGCTCAGGCGGCCGGCGACGATGGAGGCGGCGTCGACGGAGCGCATGGCAACCGAGGCGGTGGTGCCGGAGGCGGCAACGACGGAGGGCGTAACAACCGAGGTCGCAGCGACACAGCCGGAGGGTAGCGCGCGGTCCGTCCCGGTGGCACAAGGCAACATCCTGGCGGAGGGACCCATGGGGCTCCTGGTCATGATGGGTTTCTTCGTCATGACCCTGCTGCCATGGATCGTCTTTCGGTACGATCTCTTCGGTTCGCCCTTCTTCGAG
>PIVZ01001527.1 GCA_003354045.1 bacterium | reverse complement strand
CGATGGTTGCATAGGACCTCTCAAGGACCCTCCAGTCCGTGGTCTCGGCGGTGCCGCCGAAGAGCACGTTACCCATCCTGTCCAACTTCTTGCTCGAAGCCTCGGAAGGTGTCCTGCAACTAACCTGTACCGACCTGGACATGGCCGTGTGCACGCGGGCGACTTCGAAGACCAAGACGAGCGGGCGGGTGACGGTGCCGGCGCGTCGCTTCACGGAGATCGTCAAGGAGTTGCCGGCCGACGAGATCAACGTGGCGAGCGACGATCTACGCGTCACGCTGGAATGCAGCATCGGTCAGTTCACTCTGATGGGCATGGACGCCGAGGAATTTCCCAAGCTGCCGGAGGTGGGTGAGGGGAAGGAGATAAAGGTGCCGGGAGCGGCACTCGCACGCGCGATCCGCTACTCGGCCTACGCGGTGGGTACTGATGACGCCCGCCCCGTCCTGAACGGCGTGTTGATGGAGATCCTCGACGGGGAACTCCGCCTCGTCGCCACCGATGGCCACCGCCTCGCCTGCGTCAAGATCGAGGATAGCTCGATCAAGAAGGCCGGGACGCCGATCTCAAGCGGGGATAGGGGGA
>PIVZ01001526.1 GCA_003354045.1 bacterium | reverse complement strand
CCGCCACCTGTTTCCGCCCTGAAGTCCCGGTATCAGTCCCGATCGTTCCCATCCGTCCGCCCGTTGTCGTACAGGCCGACGATGCGGCTGATCTTTCCCCGCTCATCACGCTCGAAGGACAGCCGGAAGTAGCCCAGGTCACCCACACGGAAGAGGTCCTCGCCCAGGGGTGCGAGCTGGTGGCCGGGACGATCATCCCGCTGATAGAACAGCGCCCCATTCTCGAGGAAGATGCGCCGCGGGCCGTAGCTGCCGACGAACTCCTTCATCTCCTTCTTCGAGAGCTCCGGCGGGTCGAGTCGAGCCTCGAGATCGGTCATCCCCCACTGCAGACGCGCCTTGTACTGCTCGTCTTCCTCGGCCTCGATGAGCTTGCGCAGGGCATCGGCATGGGCGACCTCGAGCGCCTCGACCGCCGGCACGGCGATGTGCGGCGACACGCCGGTCCCTTCCCAGCCCTCGTTGTTCTCGGGATTGTAGGCGCGGCCATAAGGCAGTCTGATGAGCATGCGGAAGCCGTCGTAGTCGAACGCGGAGTGAGTCACCGTGTGGCCACCACCACCGGTTGTTTCGACGACGATTTTGG
>PIVZ01001525.1 GCA_003354045.1 bacterium | reverse complement strand
GTGTCGGTGGAGAAGGTTGTGGCGACCATTGAGGTGCCGATCAGCCACCAGGGCGCCGCCTGCCCGCTTGCGAAAAACTCGGCGGTGCCGCGGCCGGCCCTGCGAGCGAAGAACAGGGCGGGAAGGAAGGCGGCGAAAATGCAGACGGCGACGACGGCCCAGTCGAGTAGATTGAGCTGCATGCAGATCCCTCCGCGAAGATTTCCGGGTGCAGGAGACCCGCGAAGCATAGACCAGCGGGGATCTCTTCGCCTACGGCAATCAGAGGGCCCGCTCCTTTCCCTTGCCGGGTCGGCGGGGAAGCGCTAGCCTCACTCCATTATGACGGACTTCCTGGCATACACGGTCCTCGGCATCAATGCGGTCAGTCTCATCGTCTACGGCCTCGACAAGGCCCTGGCGAAGGGCGGTAAAGGCCGTTTCCCCGAACTGCACCTGCTCATCCTCGCAGCCCTCACCGGCTTCTTCGGTGCGTGGCTCGCGGTCGTGCTATTCCGGCACAAGTCGAGCAAGCGCAGCTTCCAGCTCAAGCTGCTTCTCGCGACGCTCGTCAACGGTATCTGGTTCTGGATACTGCTCCAGCTGC
>PIVZ01001524.1 GCA_003354045.1 bacterium | reverse complement strand
GGGAGTTCCTCCCCCAACTCCATGTACAGTTCGTGGTCGATGTAGAACTGCAAGCGCCGGGTGAGCGTCGGCCACGGCATCTTGTCCCTCGTGTGCCAGGTATTGGCCGTAATGGTCTCGTCGGGCTCGATGTCGGTAGCGGTGCCGATGTTGGCTACCGCCAACCCTACGTCCGTGTAGCGCTCGATGCCCTTCTCCTTGAGGTCGTCCCAGGTGGCCCCATTCAGGTTCGTGTTGAGGTCGAGGATCTCTCGAAGGAACTCCTCCGTATTTTCCTCTGTGAAGCGACGCCCGAAGCTGAACGCGTCGTAGACCTTGTCTAGCCGCCGCTCCTCATCGGCGCGATCCTTGAAAGTGAGCTGTCCACGTTCCTCGGCACGCGCCTGGATGCTCTTCAGTAGCAGCGCGTGGAACTCCCAGTCGGACTTCGATTCGCCGAGCGGATCGACCGCACGAGTCGTCACGCTTGCGAACGGGGCAATCGGCGTGGCCCAAAGGATGTCGTCCTTCTCGTACCACCCGGCGGCCGGGAGCACGTAGTCGCTGTGAAGCGCCGTGTTGCTCATGCGCCAATCCACGGTCACCA
>PIVZ01001523.1 GCA_003354045.1 bacterium | reverse complement strand
ATTCTGAGCAAAGAAAAATCTGTCAGGCTGTTTTAATGACAGCCTGACAGCCGGATTTTTTTTGCTTGTTGGTAATCAAGTCGCCGAGGCGACTTTTCTTACGATTCGAACAAAGGTAGAATGCCCGTACCGCCCCATTCATAGATGTCGCCGACGCTTTTCGTTCCCCTCTCGCAGGTTGACGATCCGCAGGAGACCGACGTTCTGGCTTACCCCTTCCCGCCGACGTTGCTCGGCGCCCAGAGTCTCGAGGCGATCAACGTCTCCCAGGCCCTGGAGCTCGGCTCCTTCGTCCCCGACCTCGACCCAGCGGTCGTCTACCCGCTGCAGCCGGGCGAGGCCTGGATCTACCTGGCAGAGGAGGATGAGGACGGCGCGAACGCGCGTCTCCGCTTCGAATTCGTCCCCGTGACCGCCGGCGAACCGACATTGATTCTCGCTACGCGGAAGACGGACTCCGTCCCAGCATCCCTCCGTTTCTTCTGGGCAGCCGGCGGCTTCCAGATTCAGGGCAACGAGGACGTGCTCGGTCTGGAGAGCGGGCTGGACATGGCCAACGGCCGCGGCTCGGCGACTCCGGGCAACC
>PIVZ01001522.1 GCA_003354045.1 bacterium | reverse complement strand
GCCCAGTCAGGGCTGCTGTCGCCGGGCACAGCGCCGTCTAGGCGGCACGCGCAACCCACCTCCATGGCGCAGATGACTTCCACGCCGTGGGGCGTATGAACTGCGCGGCTGGAGTAGCCGAGGCGGTGGGTGTGCCCGAAGAAGACGGATCGGGTCTTGGTTTTGATTACCGCCGCGGAGGTCATGCCCCCGCCCTGCCGCACGACGTCACCGTGGTAGCCCAGCAGTTGGCCGTCGAAGAAGTAGGTGGCCTCTTTGCCGTAGGGTCCTCGATACTCGATGTCTTGTCCGGCCAGGTCTAGTAGGGCGCACACGTCGACAAGATCCAGGGTGGAGAGCTCCTGGAAATACTCGATGAGGACGGTCTGGATCCGCTTCTCGTGGTTGCCCTCGAGGAACACGATGCGGCTGTTGGGGCAGGACGTTCTGAGGCGCCCCAGCCACCATCGGGCCTCTTTTAGGGCGAATTTGGTGGTGTAGCGGTCCTTGGGGGCTCGTTGGAACTTCGTGCTCCAGACGGCTAGATCGAGAAAGTCCCCGACAATTACGATGGTCTCGGGCTGTTGGTGGGCGGCGATCTTCCAGC
>PIVZ01001521.1 GCA_003354045.1 bacterium | reverse complement strand
CGGCCGCGGTACTGCGCTCGATGTCGGCCGAGCACCGCCGTGTCCGCAACTTTCTCGTCCGGGAGCTGCTGCGCGCCGGCAAGCCGATACCCCCGCAGCGAGTCGCCGAGCGCCTGGACCTGCAGGTTGCACGCGTAGCCGAGATAGTGGTCGAATTGGAGCGGCGCTTGACCTTCCTCGTCCGTAATGCACGGGGCGAAGTCGCCTGGGCCTACCCCGTTACCGTCGAACATACACCGCACGCGCTCGCATTCCAGAGCGGAGAGCCGTTGTACGCCGCTTGAGCAGTGGACGTGTTCGGCGCGCCCTTCGTGCAAGGACGATTATCTCGAGAGCCGGTATCCGTAGCTGCCACGACCGAGTGCGCGCACTGCGAGGAGCCACTGCACCTCGAGCTGGATGGCGACTTACGATACCGCGTAAAGGAGGAGGCGGCTGACCCGGTGGTCTTCTCGCCGCTGGTCAACTTTTCGAGGGTGCGCGAGCCTAGCCTCATCGACGTCTTTTGACGACGCTCGATCTTCTTCTGGTCAGAAGAGCACGCGAGAGAGCACAGACGCAGGCAAGGAGGGGGCATCGGAGTGTA
>PIVZ01000706.1 GCA_003354045.1 bacterium | reverse complement strand
TGCTTCCCTCGATGATCGCTTCGGTCCAGCCGCCGACGCGCAAGCCGCGGACGCAACTGTCCACGAGCGAGTGGCGCATGTGTACGATGAGTTCATTGGGCGTGGGCGTGGTCGCGCGCGGTCCGAGACAGCGGAACAGCTCTGTAGCAGGGAGGCCGCCGATCATGCTCACACGGTCGAGAAGGTAACGTCCATCCACCGTCGCACGGAACGGCTGGTCGCAATCGGTCAGCGTCATGCGCCGGAAGATCGTGTTGTAGTGATCCTGGAGCACCGCGTGCGGTGAGGTCGAGCCGATCGTCCCACGCACCTCGATGCACTTGTCACAGCCCTGCACCGCCGTGACGTCGCGGAACTCGTTGCCGACACCGCTGGTCCCCGCCTTCATTGCCGCGTCGCAGAAGCGCACGAAGTCCACATTCTCGACCAGGTTGCCATGGCCTGTCATGCGGATTCCGTTGAAGAAGTAGCGGGCCGTGAGGTTGCGCACGACGTTGCCATCGCCCTGGAGGTCCAGGAACGACGAGCCGTTATTGATGTCAGGGCAATCGCAGGTACCGTCGGGGTTGAGCGCCACCCCGCACTGGCCCGCATCGAGCACCGTCTGGAAACAGGCCGGATTCTGATCGAACGTGATGTTGCGGTCGAGGCCGTCGATAACGAGACCGTTGCAGGTGAGGTTGCGCGGGCCGTTCGACGTTCCGGTCGGATCGCCCGTGATCAGGATGGTCGTGTCGGTGCAGTCGAACGTGATCACGCCGCTCGGGGCGCCGCAGCTCGCGAGTGCGGTATGGAATGCGGCCTCGGTGCAATCGACCGCGCAAGCGTATGAGCCGGGCACGTTTACGCACGGGTCGCCTTCGGGACATTCGTCGGTCCCGAGTGCGCACTCGTCGATGTCTTCGCAGACGCCACCGTTGTTCACGTAGCCGGCATCGCACGTACAGACCGTGTAGGTCGGGTCGGGACTCGCGCCGTCCGGGCACAGTAGACAGGCGGGGTTGGCGCCGACCAGAGCGCAATCTTCCTGCTTGCAGGTGGCGGCGCAGCCGTCGCCGTAGTCGTTGTTGCCGTCGTCGCACTCCTCGCCCGGATCGGGGAAGCCGTTCCCGCAAAGCAGTGTTACGGTGCAGTCGTTCTCGCAACCGTCACCGGCCACTGCGTTGCCGTCGTCACACTCTTCGCCGGGCGCGGTGATGCCGTTGCCGCACGTACTCACCGTGCAGTTGCTATCGCACCCGTCGCCTTCGATCGTGTTACCGTCGTCGCAGTCCTCGATTCCGGCCTGTGCGAATCCGTCGCCGCAGCTCGCGACCGTGCAGCTATTCAGACATGCGTCGGTGTTGGAAGCGTTGCCGTCGTCGCAGTCTTCGACACCGGTCTGGGTGAATCCATCGCCGCAGCTCGCGTCCGTGCAGTCATTGAGGCACGCGTCGGTGTTGGACAGGTTTCCGTCATCACAGGCCTCACCGGCAGTCACGATGCCGTTGCCGCAGGCCGTGAGCGTGCAGTCCGAATCGCAGCCGTCGCCGTCTACGAGGTTGCCATCGTCGCAGGCCTCGCCGGTGGTGGTGACGCCGTTGCCGCACGCCGTCACGGTGCAGTTACTGTCGCAGCCGTCGCCGTCATCGAGGTTGCCGTCGTCGCACTCCTCCGCCGGGCTCACGATATCGTTGCCGCAAGCGCTCGTGGTGCAGTTGGAATCGCAACCATCGCCCTCGATCGTGTTGCCGTCGTCGCAGTCCTCGATGCCCGCGACCACGGCATCGCCGCACTGAACGGTGACGAGCGCCGACTGCGCATCGACCTCGGGCTCGAGCAGGCCGCGCACGGTGGCCGCGTCATCGGTCGTGCAGGTTCCCTGGGCGAAACGCTTGTCCATTCTGTCGGCGGCCCTACTGGCGCAGTCGGCGACCTCGGCCACCTGGCCGAGGAAATTGCGGATCCAGCATTTCGCATACGTGCTCGCGTACTTGGCCGCGTCCTTCGCGCGTTTGGAGACACACGTGTCGGGCAGGGGATTGGCAGCGAAGACCGAGGAGGCGAGGATCGACTCGATCCACTCGTCAGGGCCGTCGATCTCGAGCGTCACCAGGGTGCCCGGACAGACGAAGCCCGGTGTCACTCGTGCGGCCAGCTCGTCGGCCTTGGCGATCTTGGATACAATTCTTTCAAGCCGCTTGGTACGGCAATCGTCGGCCGCCTCTACGTTGGCGTTCTTGGCGTACTTCGACCGACAAGCCCCGAGTTTCTTGGCGGCGAGGCTCGCGGCAATGAGCTTTCGTTTGTGACAGGTCTCGGCCGAGGCTCCGGCCCCGCTCGGCCCGGCGACGACGATCACCCCCCCGATAAGGGTCAACGCGACCAATCGACACGCCCACCTCCAAGAAAATAACACCTGCTCCCCCATAACTTCGTC
>PIVZ01001520.1 GCA_003354045.1 bacterium | reverse complement strand
CCGGCACCGGCGCCCCAGGACGGTCTTGATGTAGCCCCGCCTCGCGGCCACCCCGCTGCACTTCTTCTCCATCTGCTTGACGTACGGGACGTTCTTGTCGAACTGGTCAATAATCGCCTGACCCAGTACGCCAGCGACTTCGACCATACCATGTCCGCCTCGCCGCTTCACGATCTCAGTAGGCAGCTTGAGTTCGTGGCAGAGCTTTGCCCCACCCATCCCGTAGCACTTGCCGAGGTAGACCTGCTTGCATCGGTCTCGGTGCAGCTTGCGGTCGGCCTTCCCCCAGGAGGCCCAGGCGTCTCGCCCATGGATCATGAGCGTCATCATCTTGTGGTTGTCGGTCTTGGGGTCGTTGCGGTAAGCGTCGGCGGCTTCGCGGGCGCCCCCGCACTGAGCCAGCTCCGCATAGTGCGTTAGCCACCGCGGCTCCTGCTGCGAGTAGTCGAGACAGGCCCATATCCCGTCGCCGTCCGGTACATAGATAGCTCGCCACATCGGCCCCAGCTCCGGATCTCGAATGACCACTAGGTGCTGAAGAGAGAGTCGGACGAGGCGGCGGAGGCGGAGGCGGAGGTGGAAGCGG
>PIVZ01001519.1 GCA_003354045.1 bacterium | reverse complement strand
TGGAGGTCCATGCTTGCCACGGCGATCATCGTCGTATCGGCTGCGACTTCCACCACCTCGACAGCCTCGCCCGAGCGCGCTTGGGCCGCATTCGCCCGCAACCACTTGTAGACCAGAGAGCTCGAGGCCACGGCGGCGATAAGAGAAATTCCTAGTAACAAAAAAGGTCTTGCTTTGCGCATAAGCGCCTCCCATCACGCCCCTATGCCTAACGCTGCCAGGGCCGACTTCCCGGGGCCCGTCTGCGTCAGCAAAGTGGCAGTTGCTATACATACAGCATAGCAGAGCTTTGGAGCAGATTCCGAGCTCGGCAGCGCAGCTCGGACCTGACCCGTGAGAACAGCTGTTTTCGCTCCTACGACCACACCCCGGTACGTCCCCCGCAGGCCCAGCTGGGCAACGGCGGGAGCCAACCACAGTACGATCGCATAGACCCCGCCGATAAGGGCAGTGGCCAGGAAAACCGTCACGACCGCCTTGGCACCGATCCATGCCCCGACCCCACTGAGCAGCTTGACGTCACCGGCTCCCATGCCCCCAAGGGCGTAGAACGGGATCAAGAAGGCGAAGCCGGCAAGCATTCCCG
>PIVZ01000126.1 GCA_003354045.1 bacterium | reverse complement strand
GGAGCGCCACCGCGCGCCGGCCACTTAGTAGCGCCGGCCACGACCACTCGCCGAGATCCGAGGGCCCGTAGGACGGGCCCTCAGGAACGGTGAGTTCCATACCGGTCAACTTGTGGTGAACGAGCGAGATGGCTGTCTCCATGTAGATGAGCGCCGACGGGTAGCGGAAGAATCCGGGGTTTGGATCACCACTGGCCGCCATGCGAAGGGCCGGTTTCATGATGAACGGTTCGTCGAAGTGGTAGCCATAGGGCGCGCCGCAATCAGTGCCGTGCCACCGAAGCCACAGCCCGCTGATTGCGAGAACGGCAATGAGAATCGCGCCCAGTCGGAAGGTCATCGTCACAAGCATGCCGTAGTGCACAGGAAGCGCCAAATCGTGGGCGGCTTGGCGCGGATGTTGTCATCGCCTTGCCAGTCACTCCAACCCTCCGTAGCATGTCCGCGTGACCAAGCCCTCAGTGCTGCTCGTTTGGGGCGCCCTCATGGCCCTGATCGTCACGGTCAACGCACCGACGCTCGACTACGGGATCGCCTACGACGACGTCGCCGTCTGGGAGCGTTACCTCGAAGAGACCCCAGAGGACCTCGAGGCGCGCTCTCGGCCGAAGCCCTACCGGGCCTGAGACCCTACCCGCATCTTTCCATTTCTCGGAGCGCGCGAGTCGGCTGATCTCTACTCGACCCCGAAGTGCATCAACTCGACGGGAAGAGCGTCGCCACCACGGACGCGGCAGGTGCCACCTGGACACATGAATGTACATCCGTTCTGAGTGGTGTTGTGTGCTGACTCGGAGAATCTTGCCTGGAGTTCCACCACCCAGGTCTCTCCCAGGCCGACGAAGTCGGAGCAGCTACTGGGAGGATTCGGGCCGTACTTCATGGTGGTTGTGCAACCGCCACCGATGAAATCATAAAGAGGATGGCCCACGCCCGCGCCAGTACCGTAAGAATTCCTCTGGGCCACCCAGGGGAGAACCATGGCTTCGCCTGGGCACTGGGCCTGAACAGCCGGTGGCAGAACCAAGAATTGCAGTAGGGCCAACAACCCGACCGCTACATACCGGGCACTGGCGCGGACACCGATGCTGGCTGGCTCCCGAGTCGCTATCGACGCGGACTGTGAGTGTAACTGTGTCATGCTGTGCACCTCCTTCCAGATCGGAGTCGGGCACGGCAACTGGTCAGCACGAGTATTCTACTCATGATGTTTGCCTCTTACGTTGACCAGAGCGTCAACGGCAGTGGACAGGCGTGGGCGGGCAAGATAGGTCGCCTAGGTCGAGGGAAACACTACCACCGCTGAGTATTCCTTGTCCACAAGGCCGCGCCTCGTCGCCATCCGCACGGGCCACGAAGAATCCCAGCCCCGCGGATCACAGCGTCAAAGGTCGCATGAACACTGAGGCTAAAGGGCACACCGGAGGGGTGGACACCACTGCGAACGTAGGGCACACCGGGCCCGTCACCGGGTCATGAACCGGGAACAGGAAGAGGCACGTGCCGGCGGTCGACATCCACCGCTGAGACCGGCAAGTTGGGGAGACACTTGATGCGGCGGAGCGGACGCGGAGATGACCGGGTGAACATGACAAAGGCTGAGGGGACTTGTGGGGCGTGGCGTGTAGGAGCGCATCCGGGTGGGGAGCGCGGCGGATGAGCGGTACCCGGCGTAAGAAAGCGACGGCGCGGGCGGTGAGCCGCACGCGGCAAAAGAAAGCCAAGACGCAGGCTGCGAGCGGCAGGCGGCGCAAGAAGGCGACGGCGCAGGCTGCGGGCGGCACGCGGCGTAAGAAAGCGACGACGCGGGCTGCGGGCGGCGCCCGGCGTAAGAAAGCCACGACGCGGGCTGCGGGCGGCACGCGGCGTAAGAAGGCGACGGCGCAGGCCACGAGCGGTACGCGGCGCAAGAAAGCCCCGACGCGGGCTGCGGGCGGCGCCCGGCGTAAGAAGGCGACGGCGCAATCGCTCGCCGCGGATCAGCGCGACATCTCGGTCAGCGAGTTCTTCGCCAAGAACCGCCACCTGCTCGGTTTCGACAACCTGCGCAAGGCGCTGCTGACGACGGTCAAGGAGGCAGTCGATAACTCGCTCGACGCCTGTGAGGAAGCCGCGATCGTCCCCGAGATCTGGGTTCATATCGAGCAGAGTACTCCCAAGCGCTACAAGGTAGGCGTCCAGGACAACGGTCCCGGCATCATCAAGCAGCAGATCCCGCTCATCTTCGGCAAGTTGCTGTACGGCTCGAAGTTCCACAGGCTGCGACAGAGCCGCGGCCAGCAGGGAATCGGCATAAGTGCCGCGGGCATGTACGGGAAGCTCTCGACCGGCAAGCCGGTGAAGATCATATCCAAGGTTTCCGTCCGCAAGCCGGCCCATTACTACGAGATCGAGATCGACACCAAGAAGAACAAGCCCGAGATACACAACGGCGGCGGCGACGGCGTGGACATCCCTCCCCGAGAGAAAGGCCGGAAGTACATGGAGCGTAACGGCATCGAGTGGATCTCCCACTACGACGCCGACGGAGACAAGGCACCGAGGGAGATCAAGAGCGGCACTCGCGTTACCATCGAGCTGGAGGCCAAGTACCAGCGCGGACGTGGCAGCGTGGACGATTACCTGGAGCAAACCGCCGTCGCCAATCCACACGTCACGCTGCACTACGTCGATCCCGACGGGAACGAGCGTTCCTACCTGCGATCTACCGAGGAGCTGCCGCGCGAGCCCAAGGAGATCAAACCCCATCCTTATGGCGTGGAGCTCGGCCGCATGATCACCATGCTCAAGGAAGTCGGTGGCGGTACGGTCTCTTCTTTCCTCACCGGATCCTTCTCACGCGTGAGCGCGGGGGTTGCGAAGGAGGTATGCAAGACCGCGAAGCTCAGCACCCGCGCATCGACCAAGAAGATCGGCCGCAACGAAGCCGACCGCCTCTGGCACGCGATTCAGGAGACGAAGATCTCGGCGCCGCAGACCAGCTGCCTCTCGCCGATCGGTGAGGAACTGGCGCTGAAGGGTTTGCACCATGTCGTTCCCGGCGAGTTCTACGTCGCCAGCACGCGGCCGGCGGCCGTCTACCGCGGGAATCCGTTCCAGATAGAGGTGGCGCTGGCCTACGGAGGCGGAAGCACGGTGGAGAAGATCTCCCGCGACGCGCTGGTCGAAATGATCGTCGAGAGCGACACCCGGACGCTGCGACAGTTCATCATGACGGAATTCGACGGCCTCGGGTCGGAAGCCGCCGAACGGATCATGAAGGAAGGCGGTTTCGGCAGCCGGCAGTCGCCGGCCAGGCTCGACTCCGAAGGCATCGACACGCTGCACGGCGCCATGCGCAACGTGAGCCTATCGGACACGCAGTCCATGCAGGTGCTGCGTTACGCCAACCGCGTTCCGCTGCAGTTCCAGCAGGCCGGATGCGCGATTACCCAGGCAGTCATGAAGACCAACTGGCGCTCATACGGGCTGAGCCAATCGCGGAACTCGCTACCGTCGGGGCCCGTGACCGTCATGGTGCACATGGCCAGTGTCTGGGTACCGTTCACCAGCGAGTCAAAGGAGGCAATCGCCGCCTACCCCGAGATCGAAAAGGAGTTGCGCCTCGGCCTGCAGTCGGTGGGCCGCAAACTCGCCATGTACCTGCGCCGTCGCAAACGAGTGAAGCAGGAGGGCGAGCGGCGCAGCATCTTCCTGCGCTATCTCGGCGAGGTGGCGCGAGCCGTCGGAACGCTCAACGGTGCCGACCCCGAGGCCGTCTATGAGCGACTCCTGGCCGTGGCCAAGAAGAAAACCGCGGAGGCCGACACCAGGCTCGACCAGGGCGGCCGGAAGATCGAGGAAGAGGACGGCGACTATGGCGACAACGTGCTGATCGTTGACGCCGAGCCACCGGGCCGCACCAACGCAGGTGGAGGCATGAACGCCCAACTGCGACTCGTGTGACGGGCGACGGAGCACCGCGAAGATAATGGTCAAGAAGAAAGCCAAGAAGAAGCCGGCGAAGAAGCTCACCAAGAGAGCCGGCGCGAAGACCGCCACGAACGCCCGCACGAAGACCGGAAGGAAAGCCGAGCCCACCGCCAAGGCCGGCGCCGTACCCAAGCTGACCGCCGCCGACAAGAAGACGCTCAAGTCGCTGCACGGGCTGGCCGACTCGGTGGTGACGGCTGCCCAGCGCAAACGCACCCCGCACTTCGACATCCCGTCGCGGTCGCTGTCGAACGTGAACTATAACAAGACCAAGCGCTTCATCGAGATGGGTAGAGGAACCAACCGCCGCGAGCTGTTCAATCTTTCGCAGGCCAAGAGCTACATGCAGACCGTCCTGGTCGGAAGCGGCGTCAGACAGCTCATCGATCAGAGCAAGAGCACCAGCATTCGAGGTCTGTACTACTTGCTCAAGCACACCATCGAAGGCACCAAGGAAGAAACGTTCGATGAGCAGTCCGACTGCGATCCCGTCATCGAGGACGTCGAGGTCACGCTCAACGCCCTGCGCGAAGAGCTGCATCTGTACGCCCAGAAGAAGGGCGACATGGTCGGTGAGATCACGCTCACGGACAACGGCGACCAAATCGATTGCTCGCGTATGGGATCGGGCGGTTACGGGATTCCCTCGATCGTGGAGCCGGACGTCATCCAGTTCGGTAACTGCAACGCGCGCTTCATCCTGCACGTGGAAAAAGACACCGTCTGGCAGCGCTTCAACGAAGACAAGTTCTGGCGCACGCACAAGTGCATCCTCACACACGGCGGCGGGCAGCCTCCGCGCGGAGTACGCCGGATGCTCTATCGAATGCACAAAGAGCTCGATCTGCCGGTGTACTGCCTGCTGGATAACGACCCGTGGGGATACTACATCTACAGCGTCCTCAAGCAGGGCTCGATCAATCTGGCCTACGAGTCACAGCGCATGGCCATCCCGGATGCCCGCTTCATCGGTCTGCGCAGCAAGGATTACCGCGAGTGCGAACTGTCGCCGAGCGTGACGATTGCGCTCAACGACAACGACATCAAGCGGGCGAAGCAGATCGCCGCCTACCCGTGGTTCGAGAAGAAGAAGGGCTGGCAGAAAGAAATCCAGGGCATGCTGAACAATGGCTTCAAGCTCGAGGTCGAGGCCCTGATCAGCAAGGACATCAGCTACGTCACCGAGGAGTACGTGCCGGCTCGCCTCCGCGCCGAGGACTTCCTCGACTGAATGAGGAGGGGGTCAAGTCGCGGCTTTGGCGAGTGGGAGCTTTGTGGTCGTTGGGGAGACCACCGGCAGTACCTGGTGGGGGCCGTTTCCCACAGACGTGATCGCACAGATATTCGACGCACCCGAGACGCCCGCTGCACCGCCGTTCATCGTCAACACTGCGACCCCGTACGCCCAGGAGCTGCCCGCCGTAGCGTCGGACCCGACCGGGAACTTCGTCGTGGTCTGGCAGTCGAACCCTTACGGCGTCGAGGGCGGTGGCTCCACCACTATCCAGGCGCAGCGCTACGACGCGAGCGGCAATCCCACCGGCGCGGAGTTCCGGGTGGCGCCGGCCACCGCGCGCGATCCGTCAGTAGCCTACCTTGCCGATGGCTCGTTCGTCGTGGCGTGGCAGTCCGATCCCGTGCGCGCGCGCCGCTACGACGCCGTCGGCGTTCCGATCGGTCTGACATTGCAGCTAGGCGACTTCTATGCGCCCACGCTGGCTGCGCTTGCCGGAGGCGGATTCGTTCTCGTTGGCTCTCGGACAACGCCGGACGGAGGCGGACGCGAGGTTCTCGGCCAGCGATTCGATGCAAGCGGGGTTCCGGTCGGCTCCGAGTTTGTCGCCGCGTCGCCGGACGTTCCGTCGGGAATCGGCACCACCAGCGTGACGGGCACAAGCGACGGCGGCTTCCTCGTCGGCTTATACGGCGGCGTGCGCCGCTTCGATGCCTCCGGCGCCCCCGCTGGCCCCGCCTTCGCGGTCGACGCCGGCGAGGAGATTCGCGCGCAAGTACCGGCGATCGCGGTAAGCGACAGTGGAGAGATCCTCGCGGTGTTCGCTGGCGGCGGAGAGCCGCAGGCGGGCACCTCGAGCGACGACATCTTTGTACGAACTTTCGACGTCGACGGCGCGCCGACGGGCGCCGCTGCACCTGTCAACGACCATCTAGGCGGTGACCAGGACGGCGTGTCGGTTGCGAAGCTGTCGACGGGTAGCTTCGTCGTCGCTTGGATGACCGACGGGTACGCACCGGGCGGTCATACAGCGCAAGGACAACACCTGCGGCGCGTCTGCGACTTCGAAGCCGAGCCGGGCTGTGACCGCTGTCCGGGATTCGACGACTCGATCGATGTGGACGGTGATGGCCGTCCGGATGGCTGCGATCCGTGCATCAACGACGGCGCGCGCGACATGTTCGAGCGAACGAAGCTGTCGATCTCCAACCCCACGGTCGTCGATACGCTCGCCAGCAAGGCGCACAAGATGTCGCTCAAGGGCGAGTTCGAGCTCGCCGGGCCGCTCGGCGCTTTCGCGCTGCTCGATCCGCTATCGCAGGGCGCGCGCGTGCGCGTCGAGAGCGCGGCCGGACATGCGATCGCCGACATAACACTGCCGGCAGGCGAGTTGGTTGGAGCGGCATCGGCGGGCTGGAGGTCCAACGATTCGGGCACGAAGTGGATGTACCGTGACAGAGGAGTCGCCACGACGGAGATTTCCAAGCTCAAGCTCGTCGATCGAGGCGCCGGGGCGTCCAATAGAGTGAGCCTTAAGCTCAAAGGATTCCGCGGCGAGTTCCCTATCGCGCCCTACTACGTACCTGTGAAGGCTACGGCGACGCTCGGCGACGACTCGGCCGGGCAAGCCGGCCTGTGCGGAGAGACCAACTTTGCGATCGAGGACTGCAGCACGGGGACTCGCAAGTTGCGATGCCGCATGTGAGCAGGCTTACCGCCGGCCCGGATGTCTCCCGTTTGCCGGCCCATTGCCGTCCGGCGGACCGAAGATAACATCTCATACGTAGACGCCTCGGGCGCACCGTTGGCATGCTCTCTCATGTACGGCTTGCCTTGTACACGCATAAGTGTACATACGTAGATGAAGAGGCGCGATCTCGAGAGGAAGTTGCGTGCGTTCGGCTGGAGGCTCGAGCGACGCGGAGGAAAGCACGACCTCTGGACGGATGGGGAGCGCCGAGAGGCAATTCCGAGGCACGTGGAGATCGACGAGAGGCTGGCAAGAGCGATCCTGCGGAGGGTCGGAGGAGACAACCGAAGATGAGACTTCGCGGTACGGTATCGAAGGACGGCAGATTCTGGTTGGCCGAAGTACCTATTCTCGACGCAATGACTCAAGGTCGTACTCGCCGCGAGGCATTCGAGATGATCGCCGATTGGATAGAGACCATGGCCGACAGTCCGGGCTTCTCGGTTACCGTTCATGGAGGCTCCAGTGACGAGTTTGAGATAAGCTCGAACAACACCAAGGCCATGGTGTGCTTGCTCTTGCAGCGACAGCGGCACATGAGCGGCCTGTCGCTGGCCGAAGCCGCCGCCCGCCTCGGGGTGAGGTCGCGTAATGCGTACGCCCGGTACGAGCACGGGACGTCAGTGCCCACTGTGGAGAAGCTGAATCAGCTTCTCCAGGCAGTCTGCAAAGACCGTGACTTCGTGATCGCGGAGAGCCGTCTACGGTAGGTCGATGGAGCCGGCCCGACGTCAGTCCTATGCACCCGCATTGGCCTGGCGCTCACGGCCGCGCTGGACGAGCCTCGTTGCATCAGACCGGCGGTTTGTCCACAGTCGAACCTTAGCGAAGTCGCGCTTTACCGAGTCGGGAATCGCTGGATGGGATTCTTGATCTCGCACACCGGAGCGCAAAGACCATAAACGTCCATCGGGAGGTGAAAGGGTGGCAACACCGAGCTTTGAGCAGTTGAAACAGTGGGCCGAGAACTACGTGGCCCTGTGGAACGCGGGTGACAAGGAGGCATGGGCGGAAAACTGGAAGAGTGTCGCACCGGGTGACTTCCGCATGATCGATCCGGTTGGGACGCCTGAAAAAACGGGCTTCGAGAAATGTGCGCTCGACTCCTTCGACCTGTTTCAGCCGAAGGTCAAGTTCAAGATCGCTGACGGGTGCCTGTTCATCTGCGACAACGAGGTCGCCTGGCTACTGGAAAATCACATAACAGCCGACGGCCAAACCTTCGTTGGTCTCAGCATCGAGACCTACCGCTTCGAGACCGACGGCTCCGTCGTCATCCGCACCTACTACCGGGTGCCCGCGCGAACCGACGGCGAGGTCGGGGAGATGTTCAAGGAGTACCTTCCGGAGGACGGCTGATGAGGTCAGGACAGACAGGCGGGTACGCGGGTCCATCGCGCTTCCCGAGCTGAAACGCGCCAGCTAGTCCTCGAAGGGCTCGCAATCGACGTTGATGCAGCGGTCGAAGGGCACGGGCTGCCACTCCATCGGCGTGTAGGAGAGTTGCCCATCGCCCGCCGCGAAGTGCAGCCACTTGACCATGCCGGGCTCGACCTCGTTGGAGCCGTTGCCACCCGGGAACATGAAACCCTCGAAGCCGTTGTAGACTGTCAAACCATTGGGCCGCTGTGCCGGGCTTGTTCGAGCCGGCACCACGAACTCGCCAACGTCGTTCCAGATACGAACGAGCGCGTCGTCCTCGATACCTTTCTCACGGGCTACCACGGAGTTGATCAAGACGAATGGCTTTCCGCGGTGTGTCTCGAGCATGACAGAGTTCGTCATGTTCATTGCGTGGTTACTCCACCGGGCGTGCCCGCCCGAGAGCCGGAACGGATGATCGCCGCCCATGGCGGGCGCTTCCTTGTGCAGCGGCAGGTCTTCCCCCGCCTCCAAGAACCACGGATGGTCGATCAGGAACTGCGCGCGGCGCGTGAGCGTGGGATATGGGTGGCCCAGTTCGATATGGTTGCGTAACGGGGCGTGGGTCTCGTTGCGAGGGAAAGGAGAGGCATTGGCCTTTCCCAACGCGGTGAAGGACCAGTCATTGTAGCGGCAGCGTCCCTTCTGGCGGAATGTGTCGAGTGTGGTACCGGGCGGCATGTTTCCCGATGCCACGGCGTCGGCCAGTGCCTCGGCGGCAAAGCTCTCGCCATCGACCAAGGTTCCGCCGAGCGAGAAGTTGTTCCAGAGTTCGTCGTAGCGTCTCGGAAGTCCGTCGCTGTGGGTGTAGCTCTCGAGCCCACGCGCTTTGGCGCGCTCGGCGATCTTCTTGCTCAGGTCGCCGAGCATTGCCCACTCGTCCCGCGCCTCGCGATGAGGTGGAACTGCCGCCTGGCCGAACGACATGGACATGGTGTAGGGCCCCGCTATCGGCACCCCCCCCTTCTCGTAGTGCTGCGCGGCCGGGAGCACTATGTCGGCATGAAGGGCGGTCTGCGACATGCGGTAGTCCATGCAGATGACCTTCCGGAGCCCGGGCCACAGGTTCTCGAACACGGCTTTCTTGCCACCGCGCGTTCGCCTGAGCGTGTTGCCTCCGATCTCGAGCAACACTCGCGCCGGCTTGGTGGCGGCCACCTCTGCGGCGGCCTTCCAGGTCTCGTGCTGGGAGGCTTCCTCGAAGTACTCATCGAAGCTGCGCTTCATGTCGGGGTCGCCCCACTCCCGCTTGTTCCAGCGCTCTCTGAAGCCGGCCTGGTGGTACCAGAAGAAAGCCGGCGGGGCCATGAGAGTGCCGCCGATCATCCTCAGCAGCATTCGGTCGGCAAGCTCGCCGGTCAGCGTGGGATCCTGCTCGATCAGCTGCTCGCGCAACATGCGAGCGTTGTCTATCACCTCCATGCCGCCTTCGACTCCGGGCTTCGTCTTGAGCATGACCGTTGAGGTGCCGTCGAACGTGAAGGAGTTCCAACTACCCACGCCGGCGCCCTTCTTCCCCCAGTTACCGGTAAGGGCCAGCAGCACGTACGCCGAGCGAGCCATGAGGTCGCCGTGGTAGTACTTCGCGGCGCT
>PIVZ01001518.1 GCA_003354045.1 bacterium | reverse complement strand
TCACGTCGACCGTGTAGAGGCCGAAGTACTCGGCGAGCACGTAGATGGTGTTGCCGCTGAACGCGATGCTGTTCGGCCTGCCCATGAGGTCCAGGCTCCCGCGAGTGATTGCGGCGGCCGGATTGCTCAGGTCGTGAATCTGGAAGTCCTGGCCGGCGTTACCGGCCGTGTAGCACCAGAGAGTCCCGCCGGAGCGCCGGAGGGCGACGTCCGGCTTCTCGCCGAGACCGGAAACCGTGCTGATCAGGGTCGGGTTCGACGGATCGGAAACGTCGAGGATGAAGAGCGTGCCGTCGATGCTGCTCATCGCGATCGTGTCCCCCTCCCTGGCGAGGGAGTGGGTCCTGTGCGCATCGGCGTAGAAATCCCCAAGGAAGACCGGGTTCGCCGGGCTGGCGACGTTCCACATCTGCAGGCCGTAGATCAGGGTGGTCGCGAGCACTTCCCCGTGCACGACGACGTCCTGATTGAAGGTCCACTGGCCGCTGTCCACGTAAGTCAGGCTGGGCTCGGCCACGGCTCCGGCGGCAATTACGAACAGCGAAACAATGATGACGAGCGCGGCAAAGCTCCGCCGCGCCGGGGCC
>PIVZ01000125.1 GCA_003354045.1 bacterium | reverse complement strand
TTGTGCAGCACCGACGCGCCGTTTCTAATAGCGATGGCCGCTATGAGGCAATCGATGAGCCTACGCACCGTTGCTCCTTTGCGACGACATTGGAGATAGAGAGATGCCGCGGTCTCGAAATCCGCGAGGCCACGAACTTGCAGCATTGGCAAGGCAAGCAGACGGCTGCGCAACCGATCGCGTGTGCGGCGCACGGGCATGCCCGCAAGAAGCTCCATGATGACGGGCTCGGTGACGGCAATGTCCGCGCCTGCCTCCAACTGCCGGCGCAGTGACTCGTGTGCGGGATGGTCGCTACTGCGCAGAAATTCGATCCAAGCCGAAGAGTCCACGAGAATCATATGCTTCGCACTCGCGACGCACGCATCTCGTCGAGGTCGCCCTCCCAGCCGCTGCCCTCCAACTCGAGTAGCTCCGCGTGAACGCGAGACTCGGGTAGGCGGCCGGTTCGGCGGGCCCAGCTCTCGATCTCGCTCCAATCCCAAGCGGGCTGCCCCGATACCGTCCAGCTGGGCTTCGGCAGAAGCCCGCGCTGGCGCCACGCATGCACGGTCTGTGGCTTCACACGCAGTCTCTCGGCGATCTCGGCTGAGCCCACCGGAATCGTGGCTACGGCTTGCTCGAATGCTGCGCGGCCCATGCTGAGACGACTGTAGTGCTGTCATTGACAGTCGTCAAGTCTGGCTTGACAGAAAAGAACAGGGATGTAATGCGGCCACGGCCCGCCTCACCGATACCCGGGCCGAAGCGCCACGAAATCTTTCCACAGCCGGGGTGTGATGGATAACGAACCGCGAAGCTGAACGGATTCTCGAAAAGGGGGATATGCAATGACGCAGGTCGATCTATGGGCACGTATCGGGCGGCTCGAGGACATCGAGGCTATCAAGCAACTCGAGTACAGGTATGGCAAGGCCAGAGGCGGCCGAACGGTAATCCTCTTGCATACACCGAGCATGACTTGGTAAAGGTAGATCCATCCACGACTTGATCTTCGCCGCCATCCTGGCGTACGAGCGGGCGGCTCGGCACTGACAAACGATGGTGACAGCGGAGGACACGATGTCGAGAACCCCCATTTATAGTCTGACGCGCGAAGTTCGCGGCGGCACCAGGCGCAAAATAACACCTCTCAAACTCTTCGTTCAGGGCGTGGCTTTGTCCCTCTCCCTGTTGATCGCCTTTCCCGTCCCGGCGATTGCGAATGACGTGAAGTGCGTCAAGGTATTTCAGAAAAACAGCCAAAAGCTGATGAAGGCCTGGTCGAAGACGATCGGCCGGTGCATCCGCGATGCCGATGCCAACAACGTGCCTTCCGCGGAAGAATGCATAGCCGAAGACCCGGGAAGTAAGATTTCGAAGGCCAAGACGAAGCTGATCGATCAGTCGGTCGGTGGCGAGAAGGACAAGTGCGATGGTCAAACGCCAGCCTTCGGGCACGCAGATCCGTTCTTTGCCTCTGAAGGGGTTGCCCAGCGCACGTACTCCTACGCGCACTCTCTGTTTGGTGACCCGTTCGATCAAAGGGCGCCCAACGGAGACAAGGAGCTCGCCAAGTGCAGGAAGCTGCTTTGGAATGGTGCATCGAAGTTGGTTCTTGCCATGTCCAAAGAACGAGCCGCCTGCACCGTAGCGGCAGTGAAGGACGGTGTGGCGACGGCGGAGGGACTGCTCGATACCTGTTTCTCCGAGCCCGGCATCTACGACCCGAATGGTCGTATCGCGGACAGGCAGGAGAAGTTCTTGAACAAGCTTACAGCGGCCAACTGCGCCGAAGAGACGGGGGCGCTGGTTCTGGCGGGAGGGCAACGGGCTACCGCCATCCAGTACGGGTTGATCGCAGCGCTGATTGCAGTAGTGATCATCGGCGCTCTGACCGCGCTTGGCGCGGCGCTGGCGACCACATTCGATAACCCTGCAGGTGATTTTTCCGGCTCGGGAGAGTCGGAAGCCGATTTCCTGGACGACAGAGCCATCAACAACTCGCATCTCGTCGGTAGGTCGAGCGAAATCGTGATCGCGAACAATTCGAGCGATAGCCGAATCTGCCTGAACACGGGCGGCGGTGGTGCGGGTATTAGCTGCAGCGGCCTGGGAGACGGGGTTCAATCGTCAAATGCCGTGGTCCTGGGGTCGCTCGACACGAGTCTGTTCCCCGCCGACGAATCCGACGATCTGATGTTTGCCGGCGATCTCGATAACCGGCTGTGCATGAGTAACGGAGACGGGACTTTCGCTTGCGTTTCACAGTCCGAGGGCGCCTTGGACAACGACGTCGCGGTGGCTCGTCTCGACTGGGGCGACGATAGCGGCCTGGACGCGATTCTTGCCAGAGGCACCGGCGCCTACGTCTGTCTGAGTCAGGCAGCCGGTGGGTTTGGCGCTTGTGCGCAGATTCCGGGTGAGAATTCCGACTCGCGGGCTGTCGCGATCGGGGATCTGAACGGCGACGGCCGCGCCGATGCCGTATTCGCGAATTCGGGTCAGCCCGACCGCGTCTGCCTGGAGACCGAGTCGGTCGGGGTCTATTCGTTCAGCTGCGCCGACGTCGATGCGGCCAACGGCGACTCTCGTGCCGTTGCGGTGGCCCCTTTGGATGCCGGACCGTCTGTGGACGCGGTCTTTGCAACCATGGACGGACGCAACCGCATCTGTCTCAATCATGGCTCAGGCGTCTTCACTTGCAGCGACGTCGGCATCGACACCAATTCGACAACCGGTGTGGCGGTGGCCGACGCCGACATGGATGGCGACGTCGATCTCATTTTCTCGAATAATGGATCGCAGAACCGGCTGTGCCTCAACGTCGGATCGGCAAACTTCCTGTGCAGCGACCTGGATGCGACCGTTGCCGCGTTCACCGCAGTGAGCGTTGGCGACATCGACGAGGACGGCTACCAGGATGCCGTCTTCGCCGTCGATGGTGGCCCGAATCTCGTTTGCTACAATAGTGCCGGTACGTTCGCCTGTAGCAATATCGAGGCCGACGTTGCAGATACCAAGGATGTTGCCGTCGGCACGCTCGCCGTGCCGACGCCACCGCCGTATATCTTCTGATCAACCAGCGGCGCCAGCCAACTCCGATCAGAGAGCAAACGCCCACGCCCTCCACGGTCCTGCGCTGTCGCAGAACCGCGGGGGTGCGAGAGTCATAGTCGCCCGGTTACCGGGTGATCAGGCCGTCGTCGCCGATCCTCGTGTCGTAGAGATAGATGACGCTGTCCCCGTCCGGGTTCGACTCGACCAGGTCCGAGGTTGATGCGAACACTACCAGCCAACGCGAGATGCGCGGACGCACGCTCTCGCCCACGGGCGACGGGCTCATCAGACGGCGAGTACCCTTGCGCGAATGCTGGACGTAGACCCGGCGGTTGCTCGAGCCGTCGCTGTCGAGGTCCGAGGTCGATTCGAAGACGAACAGACGGCCACGCGGCGCACAGTCCGCGTTCACGTTCTCGCCCAGGGTCGAGTCGGTGAGCTGCTGCATCCTTCCTTCTATCTCCTTGCTCTTGCGCCACAGGAAAATCTCCGAGTTAGCATCGGCGTTGGACGGTGGCGAGGCGCCTCCGACGTTGTGCAGGTCGCCGTCGGAGTTGAAGAAGATCCACGCCCCCTTCCTGGCGCCGCAGCCCATCGTGAGGTCCGCGCCGGTCGTATAGGTGAGCTGCGGAATTTTTACCTTCCCTCGCCGGATGCGAATGTTGAACAGCTCGCGGTTGAGGTCCGGGTTGTCGATGCCCCGAGAGCCGTCGCCGATGTCACCGTTCGAGTCGAACACGATCCGCCGCCGTCTGACGAATATCGGCCGGTGGTTCTCGACCGGTGCGACGGTGTCGGTGAGCTGCCGCCACGTGCTCGAGGTCGTGTCGTATATGAAGATCTCGCTGTTCCCGTCGGCATTCTCACCGGTGAGATCGGCCGTCGACTCGACGCTTACGAGCTTGCCGTTGCGTTCGATCGTCGGCGCTGAGCCTTCGCCGATGTCGGTGATCGCGGCGGGCAGGGAAACCCTCTCGAATGTTTTCCTGTTCCACACCGGGACGATGCCCGGCCCGCCCGTCGCATCGACGTAAGCGGTTGCCTTTCCGTTGGGCGCCACCATCGTCTGCGAGAACGGAGAGCCGCCCGCCAGTGTGTCTGTTTGCTGCAGGAATCTCCCGCAGGGTTTTGTCTTCGTCACTCCGCCCGACGGGCAATCCTTGTGGCTTGCGCACGGCAGACCGACGTTACCGCCCGCCAGACATACGCCCAGGCCAAACCGCTTCTTCGGCTTGATGTAGAGGATGAAGACCTCCTCGTTGAGGTCGGCGTTGTCCACCAAGACACGTGTGTCGTTGTGGAGATCCTCCGGCGACACGAAGGTGATGAACTTGCTCCTCTTGCCAATGTCCGGCCACGTTCCCTCGAAGAGTTGATCCAGGTTCGGGTCGGATTCGACGCATGTGCTGGGTTCGCCTGAGCACTCCCATCCCGGCTCGACGACACAGCTCGAGTCGCAGCCGTCGCCCGGATCCGCGTTCCCGTCGTCACACTCTTCGTCCACATTGTTGATGAGGGCATCGCCACAGAACTCGGTGAGGCAGGTCGGTCCGCAGCCGTCGCCGGCATCGTTGTTGCCGTCGTCGCATTCTTCGACGATATTGTTGTCGGTGCCGTCGCCGCAGAACTCGGTGAGGCAGGTCGGCCCACAGCCGTCGTCGGCAACAATGTTACCGTCGTCACATTCTTCGACGACGTTGTTGTCGATACCGTCGCCGCAGAACTCGGTGAGGCAGGTCGGCCCGCAGCCGTCGTCGGCATCCGTATTGCCGTCGTCACACTCTTCGGCGCCGGTCGTGACGCCGTCACCGCATCCCTCGAGTAGGCAGGTCGGCCCGCAGCCGTCGCCGCCGGTATTGTTGCCGTCGTCGCATTCTTCGACGCCGCTCGTGACGCCGTCGCCGCAGAACTCGTTGAGACAGGTCGGACTGCAGCCGTCGCCCGCGACAATATTGCCGTCGTCGCACTCTTCCACGCCGTTGTTGTTCGTGACGCCGTCGCCGCAGAACTCGTCCTCGCATGCCGCGTTGCAGCCATCGCCGGCGACATTGTTGCCGTCGTCGCATTCTTCTGTGCCGCTGTCGTTCGTGACGCCGTCGCCGCAGAACTCGTCCTGGCATGTCGCGTTGCAGCCGTCGCCGGCGACAACGTTGCCGTCGTCGCACTCCTCTGTGCCGCCGTCGTTCGTGATGCCGTCACCGCAGAACTCGTCCTGGCATGTCGCGTCGCAGCCATCGCCAGCGACAACGTTGCCGTCGTCGCATTCCTCTGTGCCACTGTCATTCGTGACGCCGTCACCACAGAACTCGTCCTGGCAAGTCGCGTCGCAGCCATCGCCGGCGACAACGTTGCCGTCGTCGCACTGTTCTGCGCCACCGTCGTTGGTGATGCCGTCGCCGCAGAACTCGTCCTGGCACGTTGCATCGCAGCCATCGCCGGCGACAGTGTTGCCGTCGTCGCACTCTTCGTTGCCGTTGTTGTCGATGCCGTCGCCGCAGAACTCGTCAAGGCAGGTCGGTCCGCAGCCGTCGTCGGCGACCGTGTTGCCGTCGTCGCATTCCTCGAAGGGATCGACGCCCCCGTCACCGCAGAAACAGCTGTCGGTATTGAGCGTAATAAAGGGAGACTCGCCCGAGGTGCCTCCATTGCAGAAGTCCGACTCAGGGTCATCTTCGACGGTGCCCGTAACGGTGTAGTCTCCGGGCGCGCTTGCGTCGTAGGAGGAACTGGTTGCTCCGGCTATCGGCACCCCGTTGAAGTACCACTGGAAAGAGTCGAACCCGATGGTCGCCGTGGCTGTGAGGGTGATCGGGCTGCCCTCGCAGAGATCTGTTCCGCCAGAAATCGAGATCGACGGAGAGTCTGCGAAGCCGCTGAAGAAGCCGGCCGCGCCTTTGAATCCGGAGCTTGTAACCAGAGACACACTGAGGACGTCGCTGGAGACGATATCGACGGTTCCCTTGACCTCGACGGAGTAGGTGACGAACTCTGCGGTGCCCACAACGGCGTTCGCGGTGCCGGGCGCGACAGGCACGCCGTCATCGGTGATGGCCAGGCTCGCACCGACACGTGCGATGATACCCAGCTCCGATGTCCCGACGAGATCAGCGTCCGGGATCACGACCTCGGTGACGCCGTTGCAACGCAGCGGCGGTATGAAGCTCATGCCGTTCGCTTGTTGAGCGTTGCCCGAGGTGCTCTGGTACAGAAACGCGGGCTCGGAGGTCTGGATGAACATGTTGCCGGCGGCCGAGTAGTGGCTGGCCGGAATGTAGAAGTACTCGCCGGCGTCGATTGTGGCCAAAGGGATGGTCGATCCCCCGACGAAAATGTCAGTACTGTCCGTGGCTGCGACCACACCGGGGCGCTCGAGCACGTCGGCGTTGGCGCCGCCCTTTCCCTCGATCACGATGAAATCACTACCGAGGCGGTCGACCGGCACCACCTGATCTATTCCGATGTCCTTTTTGTTGTCGGGGCGGTTGCCCGCCAGCCAGGAGCCCGAATTGACGACGATCGGCTTGGTCGCCGTGACGCGCACGCCGTTCACGTCGTTTGGGTCGTTGCTGAGGTTGCTGGCTGGGCAGTCGAAGTTGTAGCCGATGACATAAGACTGCCCCGCATCCAGCGTGACCGACGACAAGAACGGCGGGGCGTCTCCGCTGCCGGTGCATGCCCCTCCCAAGAACGCGATCCCGGCGTCGATGTCGTCAAACGTCACGAGGGTGTCGTCCTCGGTCGCCATCACCGCAATGGAGTGGGACTTGGTACTCGCCACGTCGTTGTTGCTGATGAGGTGGCCCGAGCGGAACTCGGTACCGAGCCCGAAGGTTCCCTTCGAGGTGAGGGAGAAGCCCTGCTCGGGCGTTTCGTGGCGCATGTTGACGAGAAACGGTTTCGGGCCTGTCAGGATCAGCCCCTCCGTGGTGATCGTGTTGAGCTCCGGCTGATCGAGGAGGCCGAGCTGGTCGTAGACGGAGCCGGCCATCTCGTGCACCTGCGGGACGGCTCGTGTAAGGCCGGTGAAGGTATGCACCGCGTTGCCAGCTCCATCGGTGACCGCGACGTCGAAGGGCGTGGTCTCCAACGTGCTGACCATGATGTAGTGAGACCTCAAGTCCGAGCGAGCATAGAACGGCGGAATATAATGGAGCTTATCGAGCTGCGCCTGCGCCTCGCTCGCAAGGCCCGGCAACAAGAACCCGAGCGCCGCTACAAAGAATAGCCCACCGAGGGACAGTCTCGGCCGCGGGCGCCTCTGCGCTTCATCAAATGCTTTCATACTGCACTCCCATTACCCTTGGGCCGACCCGGAGCCAATCAATTTCGCTCCGGCCTTGTCCGGTACACCGTTGCGGTTGGCGGGAAGAGCGTGGCCTGCGCTCCCGTATGCGTAGCCCGACCGCAGCGTGACGTTGTACCCCCTCGTTACAAACCGGGCGACTATAGCGCGAAAGCGGGCCGAAGAACACCCCCAATCGGGCCCTGATACGTGAAGTATCGTCGCGTGTTCGTCGCGACGTCGGCAAGGTTCGTCGCGTCGATAGCCGCGTATTCATCATCCTTCATCAATGGCAGATCGGCCTCGAACTGAGCGAGGAACGGATTTGCGGCTCCCGCCTATCGATCCTTCGCTCACCGACGTGTGATGTTGACCGCATGCGAGGCCGAGGTGGCGCCTCGCCTTGTCACCGCTACCTCCCGTCGCTAGAACCTGAATGGTCCCCCACGGAGGGGTGGCCGAGTCCGGCTGAAGGCACCGGTCTTGAAAACCGGCGACGGGCAACCGTCCGGGGGTTCGAATCCCTCCCCCTCCGCCATTTCTTTTCGGGTAGTTACGTGTTCGCGGAAGCGACGCTGCGGGAGCCGGGTACGGCGAGTTGCAAACGGATTGCAAACATCCCGCCTTGTTAGTCCTCTAGGCCCATCGCAGTGCGCAGTGCGCTGTCGAGCTTCGATGCCGCCTGCTCCTGCATGCCGGGTAGGACGTGCGAGTAGGTATCGAGTGTAATGCCAATGGTGGAGTGTCCGAGCCTTTCGGAGACAACCTTGGGGTGGATTCCCTGTCTCAGTAGTTGCGTAGCGTGAGAGTGGCGCAGGTCGTGGAAACGCAGGCCCGCGAACTCCGTACCGGCTACAAGCGACCTGTAGGCCCTCGTGAGTACGTCAGGCTTCCACACTGTTCCATCAGCTGCCGCGAACACCAGGTCCAGGTCTTGGTAAGCACTCCCAAGGCTCAATTTCCTGGCGCTTTGCTCAGCTTTGTGACGGCGCAAAGCGGCGACACATAGACTGGGTAATGCAACCGTCCGTTCGCTACGGGCCGTCTTGGGGCTCTTGAATCGTATCCCCGCGGTGCGTGTTTGCTCGATGGCTCGGCGTACCGCAATCGTGCCGTGTTCGAAATCTACGTCCTGCCATCGAAGCGCGAGCAGTTCTCCACGACGTACGCCGGTGGCTACTGCGAGAAGGATAGGGGTGTACAGCCTCGATTCCTCAGCGAGCTGGAGTAGGCGTGCGGTCTGCTCTTCCGAAAGCGCGCGCATCTCCTTCCGGTCGGGCTTGGGCGGGTCAGCCGCGTCGGCCGGGTTGCGCACAATGAGTTGCCACCTGACAGCCTGATGCAACGCTGCCCTCAACACGCGGTGGTGGTGTAGCACTGTCTGCGGCGAGAGGCAGCCACCCTTCAGGGCGCCCGAACGCAGAGCCCGCGCGTAGTAGTCTTGGATGTGAAGCGGCTGCAACTTGCTCAATGGAAGGTGCCCCAGCGCTGGCGTGAGATGGCGACGGCATATCTCGGCGTAGCGCTCGTAGGTCTTCCCAGTGACGGCTGAGGCGGCATGGTCAACGAGCCATTTTTCAAGGAAGCTGCCCACGGTCAGCCGTTGATGATCGACGTATGCCCCCTGTCCTACCTGGTGCAATAGCTTCACCAGTTCCTCTTGGGCTTGGCGTTTCGTGCCGCGCACCGTATGCCACTGATCGACGACAATCAGAACTGCCGACATGGTCGGCAGTTCTGATTGTCGTCGATCACGGGCTAGCAATCCCCGACGCACAGCAGCGAGCCCCGCAACGCAGCATCCCCCTCTCTCTCACTGGCGGATACATACACATAGCGGGCACGCGCGGCCTCGATGTTACGTCGTGCAGCTTGGTCGTCGTGGCGCGGCGTGCTTCCCCTTGACTTGGATCAGACCGAGGTGCGATCCTCGGGACCCGATAAACTGTGGTTTTCTCAGCGAGAAAGGAGGGTATTAACGTGTCTATAAAGTATTTCGTCTATGTGATCGCAGCCACGATGGTCGCCGGATTCCTTGCTGCTGCGCCGCTCGATTCCCAGGCTGGGGGAGGCGACGAAAGGGAGGCGGCAACCGCCGGCTCCCCCCGGAGCATCCCGGATCCGCCCGAAGGCTTCAAGGTACTCTACGTCTTCCCCGGGGCCCGGACTGACGACATCCCACCAATCGCCACGTCGGTCCATTGCACGAACCTGGACAAGAAGGATACGACCTTTCGCCTGGAATGCTTCGACTGGGGCTCAGAGCTGGAGGGTTCGGCGGAGTTGCCGCTCCTGATCGGTGAAACCGTGACGATCGAGTGCGGTGCTCCCACAGCGCTGTACTCCGCGGACGCGTTCATCACTCCGGGTGACAGCATCAATCAGGGCTACGTCCGGGTTCTGTCGAACCCAGCCAAGAAGCTCGCCTGCAACGCGCAGGTGCTCGACGCCGCGGCCACGCCGCCGGCCTTCTCCCACGCCCTGAACCACTTCAGCGCGAAGGGGAAGCACTGATCCGTCGGGGTGTAGGTCTTTCGACCGGGCACCCCTGAGTATCGGGGTGTACATGTTAGCGACGCGGCTGGGTCCGGGTAGCGGGTGACGTGAAGCTCAACCTTCGTTGAGTGGAAGGTGATCTGCCGCCAGCCGCGG
>PIVZ01001517.1 GCA_003354045.1 bacterium | reverse complement strand
CTTCGGCTGGTGTTTCTTCTTCTTTGGATCTGCGGCGGTCGTCGGACTGCTGCCGGCTATGTTCCTCTTCCTGGTCGGTTATATGCGGTTCTGGGGCAAGGAGATCACGGCAATATTCTGGTGGGTAAAGATACCCGGATATCGGGGTATATGTTTGAGTCCGCTCTCGAGGCGGGAGATCATTCGGCGCCTCGGCACGTCGGGCACTCAGCTGTACCGCATTCTGGATCAGACCAATTACCGAAAGTCGATAGACCAGGTGCTGTCGCTCCTGCACGTGCTCGACTGCGACGTGGATCTGGTCGTACGAGCGAAGCTCGCGTAGATGAGAAAGAACAACGCGAAGGCGCGGCACGTGCTTGCCGGGACGGCGAGCCGAATAGGCGGGCCGTCCGGCTCACCATTGCGCTAATCCCGAGCCGAACACGTCTTACAACCGGCTCGAGAAAGGAGGGCCGGCTCTATCCGGCCAAAGCGGCGTTAGGCGGTGGCTCGTTCGGGATGCCGGATCCAGAGCACTGCGCAGATGACGAACAGTGCCGGCACGTCGCCCACCAGATCCATCATCTCGTGCTCGTAGACGAAAG
>PIVZ01000705.1 GCA_003354045.1 bacterium | reverse complement strand
CACGAGGTCGGGGCGGCCTAATATCGCACCGGTGGGATCGGTGATGTTGGCTCCCGGATAGCCGGGACCGTCGAGATAGGCGGGGCAATAGTTGAAGACGGTACTGCGAGCCCTTATGCGGACTTTCTCCACTCGTTTGTCGAGGCTATAGAGCCCGCTGATCGGTCGTCCGAGTCCCGGCGGGACGGCCGGCGCGCGGCAGTCGTATGTTTCGGCGAAGGCACCTCCCTCGAGCAGGCCGCTACGCCTGAAGCAGCGCGCGCGGTGGCGGATCAGCTTGCGGTAGGTTCCGGGGAGCTTCCTACCAAGCTTCTTGCGGCAGGTCCGTTCGGCGGTGCCGACGGTACGCGACGCTGGATTGAAGCGCAGGTTGAACAGCGCCTTGGAGGCATCGGAACTGATCTGGAAGGCGCACTGGTCGATGTCGCCCCACAACGAGCTCGATGGGCTGCACAGGGTCTGCACCCCGTGGGCGAAAGGGTCGCCCGAGTTGCGCAAGCGCAGATAGCGTCCCGACTGCCTCTGGTAGGCCGATACCAGGTCGGCGTCCACTTCCGGGTTGCCGGTCCCGGCACCTCCCAGCGAGGCTGGGTCCTCGGAGCAATCGACGGTCCACGGCAGGTCGCCGGTTTCGATGTCCTGGCCGCAGCGGTCGCGTACCTTGGCAACCGTCTCGGTGACCCGCCAGAGGTTGCCCGCGGCGACGAATCGGCTGCTCAGTTGATTGATGCCGGCACTCGAAGTGCCCGGAACTACAGGGATTATCAATGCCGCAAGCAGTGCCAGCACGATCGGTGCGCCAAGTTGTCGCTTTCTTGCCATGTCTCCCCTCGTCGGCAGGCCGTCGTGCCACGTCAAGCGGTCAGGAGTAGGTCTGCCGTCGCCCCCTTCCAATGGAGTCTACCAATGGCATCTCGCCTACTGCAACTGGCTTCTTCCGTGGCGGTCCCGAGGTGGTTGAGCGGGCGGGCGGTGTAGTCACTTACGCGGCCTGCCAGCGACGAACGCCGATCACAGCCGCATCCGACGGAAACTCTCACCGGTCTATCAGTCAGTCCCCTCCGTCTTGTGCCGGTCCTCAGGCCTGCCCCCTATCTGAGGGGCGGCTACTCGAGCTGGCAGGTGGAGGAGCAACCGTCGCCTCCCTCGGTGTTGCCGTCGTCGCAGGTCTCGGCGGCGTGCTGGTTCATGGTTCCGTCGCCGCACTCGGCGATCGTGCAATCCAGGTCGCAGACGGCCGTCTCGCCGGCATGATCGCACTCCTCCGACTCGGTCGAGGTAAACCCGTCGCCACAGCTGGCCACCAGGCAGGTGCCGCCGAGGCCATCGGGACACTCGTCTTCGTTGCTGGCGTTGCCGTCGTCGCAGGTCTCGCCCGCCGCGCCATTGGTGACGCCGTCCCCACAGGCCGGCGGCGTGCAATCCGAGTCGCACGCGACCGACTCTGCGCCATCGTCGCAGTCTTCGCCCTCATCCATCACGCCGTCTCCGCAGTAGGCCAGGCGGCAGCTCGTCCGGCAGGCATCCGGCGTCTCGTCGTCGTTCGCGTCTCCGTCGTCGCACTCCTCGGGTGCCGTGAGATTGATGTAGCTGTCGCCGCACACGGCCAATGTGCAGTTCGGATCGCAGAGGGCCGACTCGCCGGCATGGTCGCACTCCTCGACACCAATGAGCGGGAAACCGTCGCCGCACACCGCCGGTGCACAGGTGCCGCCGGGACCGTCCGGGCAATTGTCGTTGTTGCTTTGGTCGCCGTCGTCGCAGACTTCACCGGCGGTAACGATGCCGTTGCCGCAGGCGGTCAGGGTACAGTTGGAATCGCAGCCGTCGCCCTCGGTTTCATTGGCATCGTCGCATTCCTCGGCACCGACGGTCGTGCCGTCGCCGCAGATCTCCGTGCACAGCGTCGGCTCCCCGTCGCAGTTCCAGCCGCCCTCCTCGATACAGGCCTCCGTACAGCCATCGCCGGCGCCGGTGTTGCCGTCATCGCACTCCTCGCTGCCGGTCACCACGCCGTTGCCGCAGGCCGTGGCCGTGCAGTTGGAGTCGCAGCCGTCGCCATCAATGGTGTCGCCGTCGTCGCAGAGCTCGTCGAGGTTCGGGTGCAGCAGGCCGTCTCCGCAATAGTGGAACACGCAGTAGCGGGTGCAGCGGTCTTCTTCGTTACGATTACCATCGTCGCACGCCTCGCCCTCGTTGCCGCAGCCGAAGCCATTCCCGCAGTAAGGGGTCGAGCAGTTGGAATCGCAGCCGTCACAGCTCGTGAGGTTGCCGTCATCGCACTGCTCTCCCAGATCGGCATCGAGTGTCCCGTCGCCACAGTGCTCGGCCCCCGCGTAGAGGCGCGCCAGGAACACGTTGACGTCGCCGACCAGAGCCTCGAGCTGGCTTTGTGCGAGGTCGGACTGCCCGAAAACGCAGA
>PIVZ01000002.1 GCA_003354045.1 bacterium | reverse complement strand
GCGGACCTCCGCAGGGCGAAAGGATTCCATCTACTGCCGGTCGCCGATCCTCGCGGCTACTCGTTTGCGCATGCAGTTCTCTGCGCTGACGGCGAATGGCGGATACGCGCAGGCTGCCGTTTCCTTACAATCGCCGAGGCTCGCGAGCATTGGGGCGAGGGCTACACCGGAGAGCGCTGGATCGGGGACATGTACCTGCACGCGCTCGACTGGCTTGAGGGCAGGATTGCCGACGGCACGAGGTGATGGAGACGGTTCGAGAAGAGTGCGCGGCCCTACTGAGTGAGGAGACTGACTGATGATGGGATTCGACGAAGAACCTAGAGACGCTCACGAAGAGTGCGGACACGAGATCGATCGGCTCGAAGCCCAACTCGGGGAGGCTGACGTAGAAGCCGCGACGCTCAGGCAGGACTTGGCAGACCAGATCAACAACTGCGACACATACGAGGTCCAGCTCGCCGAGAGGGGCAAGGAGATCGAGGGCTTGAAGCGGCGTGCATTGCCATCAGATAAATACCAAGTCATGGGGCCACCTCGCGACGCTACACCAGAGGCTCAACTCCAGTGGCTGACGGAGAACCGCAACCTACAGTCATGCGCACTGCAGCGATGGGGAGAATGGTATTGGGATTGAGTAATAGCTACGAGCAAAGCCTTGAAGCGCAGGGCATCGAGATCCAGAAGCTCCAAGCCCAGCTAGCCGAGAGGGACAAGGAGATCGCAAGCCTCAAGCTTCATGCGAGAACGTCACAACTACGACGAGAACTCCAAGACGCCGGGTGGGCGGTCGTAGGCCACCATGACTACCGGCAGGACGGCGATAGCCACACGTTCTGGGGACTGTCTAAAGGCAATGAGTACGCTCATGGGGAGGGCTTGACTGACTTGGCTGCCCTGCGTCGCGTGCAGAATGACATCATGGACAGGTGATATCGAGATAGATACGCACCTCGGCGAGGCATTCGCTCGGGTGCTGCGTCTAGTGGTTGAGATGCAAACGAATGTCAAGGAGCAAGAACCAATGCCGGATGACTGCCCTAAGTGCCGAACTCGCCACCCCAAAGGATGGGCTTGCCCGAAGCGCCTCGCTGCTGCGGAGGGGCAGCCGGAGCCCGTTCGGTGCAAGTGCGGACATAGTTGGTTTTGGCATCGCAACAGCGGCTGCAACAACGTCGCCTGTGAATGCACCGCATTCGCTCCCTCCCGGGCAGCGAGGGATGTAACGACCGACGCACCTCTAGATATCGAGGGGGGGGGTGATGCCTCGCTACCGACTACATCTGCCAAGCGCAGAGTGTGTGCATGAGGTCCACGTCCACACCGAGGGCAACCTCACCATCAGTTACAGTACAACGGATGGGCAAACAGCGTCACCGCAAAGCGACGTGACCGCAGTGCCCGAACCGTCGGTAGCTCTCTCGCTTGTGGCGGGTGCGTTGCTGCTGGCGATGCTTCGCGGTCCACTACAACGGGGATGAAGGACCGGAGAAATAATCATCAGCCCCGCGAGTCGGTGGGAGGCCCACACAGAGTTCAGACCCGCCCTACTTCCACCTACCCAAGCGCGTCAGTCGGGGTAGGTGACGGGTCTGCCTGCTCCGAGGGGGGCGGGTCGTCGGGTGTCCAACCACCTGGCTCATAGCACCCTCGAAGGCAGTCCACGGCTGGCGGGGTTGGGGTGGCATCACGGCGGTGCCGCCCCTTCCTGCCGATCAAACGAGAGGATCCACTACATGGCAGAAGCAACAGAGACGAAGACCCCGCGCGAGCGATTCCTGAGCGTAGCCCCTGGGCGCGTTCAGAAGGTGCTCGATGCGCTGGACCACCTGGCGAAGTGCGGGAACGCGAAGCCCTACGAGTTCACGGAGGATGAGGTGAACGAGATCGGGGGAGCCATCGGCGCGAAGCTCGTGGAGTTGGACGCTGCGTTCAAGCCGCCCATGCCCGCCGAGCCTCGGAAGTTCGCGTTCCTCGCACAATCAGATGGCGGGGAAAGCACCACATCGTAATGGGGGTGAGACCCGAGAGGACTGGGGGGCTCTGAGAAGCCCGAGGATCGCCTGTGAGCGACTCAGTCCTCAGCCGGGGCATTCGGAGGTGGGACGAACGAACAGCCCAAGGATCCCAACGTCGTCACGACAGCCCGGTACTTCCGCACCTTCGCGATCTTTTCCTCGTCTATCGCGATTGTAGCCGCCTCTGCGAGGGCGTAGGCAATATCCACCATCCGCTCACAGCGATCCGGATCGATCTGCGTGGGGTTCTTGGGGCATCCAACCACACCCAGCGCCAAGGCTATGACAGATACGGTCACGAGTTGCTTGATCCTCTTCACGGGTTGCTCCTTTTGCTGGCCTGCCAGATTCTGGCCTGCGCGCACTCGGGCGACTCTTTACCGAACTTCCCGCCATCGCACCATGCCACGTACGTCGCCATCAGATTCTCTCGCTGAGCGAGGTTGCCCTTCAGGAGCGTGAGAACCTGATCGTGCTCGGAGAGGGTCTTCTCGATGGCAGTGTGCTCACCGTGGACTCCGTCAGCCTTGGCCATCCACATCCCGCCACCCGCGACGACGGCAACCAGCGTGAACAGGCTGACGAGGTCCGAAACCCCCATCTTCCCAAGCGACATTGGACGACCTCCCGCTACGCCTCGACGAACGATTCAATGATGGAAGAGATGTCCTTGGTGGTGCCCGCCGTTGCAATGCAGGTAACCTCCAGCCTGATCGCCTGAGCTGCTTGGGATGGGGTCAACGTGTCTGGAATCGTGCCCTCGAACCCGTAGTCGTCGGCCCCCGCCACTGCAGTCCCGTATTCGGTCATGGCGATATCGCTGCCGAGCTGCACGCGAACCCGCCGGCCGGGAGAGATCGTGCCGCCACCCGAAAGCCCCGTGACGTCCAAGATCCTGAATAGTTCCTGGTTGGGGGCAGTCTCCCCCTCAAACGTAGCTTCCACCCAAGGCACTGCGTCGTCGGCATCGATCGAAACAGTCTGGTTTGCGCCGATGGTGTCGGTCTCGATCTCGGCCTGGAGCGAGGCACCCACCGGAGCATCGGCAGTGAGCTGAACCGGGATCTTCACGTTGTCGGCACCCTTCTTGATCATCCGGATCTCGGTGCCTTCGCGGATGATGTCGGTATTTACCGGGGTGAAAGACACCGCCGTGGTGTTGGTGGCCGGGGTGTACCTGTCGTTGGCTGGGGTGACCACCGTGATCGTCGCAGTGCGCCGCTCGCCGTATTCATTCGTCCACTCGATCTCGTCGCCGACCTCGAGCCACGCCACCGCGTAGTAGGGCATCGTGAACGAGCCGGAACTGATCGCCGCGTCAGCGTCGACCGTCATGGTCTTCGCAACAATGGTGGTCATGCCGAAGTTCTCGATGTAGAGGCGAAGAGTGCGGCTGTCGGTGTTGGATTCGTCGAGCGCGGTATTGGTGGAGACGAGTACCGGACCCACGTACCGGATCAGGTTGCCTGCGTAGCGTTTTAGACTCATGCGTCGTGCTCCTTCATCTTCAATCTGGACTCTATCGCGGGACCCGGCTCGAGGGCCTTGCTGGAGATGGAGGGAGCAGCTGCCAATGGTGAACTTACCACAGAGGCTCCAGCCTCAAACCCCTCGATTGATATGGAGGTTTCAGCCTCCGTCGCTATCCCAAAATTCGACACTGAAGAATCAGCCTCGAGACCTCGATTCGTCATCGAGCGGCCCGCCGTAATCAGACCCCCCGACAATGCAGGCTCAGCGTCTATCCCGAATGCCTCCATAGAGGGAATCCCCCTTAGACCTGAGGTTGTCAAGGAAGGACCCGCTGATGTTCCTACGGTCGTTACTGAGGCGCCAGACTCCATTCCAGCGTCCGTTACCGAGGGGCCCGCTTCGAACCCCTTGGTCGTGATGATGGATGGCAGCTCTTCCCACTCGATGATGAAGCCCACGCCAGGGAAGGCGGGAGCGTCCGAACTGTAGAGGCCGAAGAATTCATCCCCTCCCGGAGGTGGCACGAACCGCGAGTCAAACCCGATGCAGATCACCTGGGAGTCGGCGAATGCGGGACGCGAGATCCACCTGTTGAGCTCGCTGGTCAGATTCTGCAGGCGATCGGCGTTTGTACCAAAGAAGATCGGGAAGCCCTGGCCCGCGAACTGCGCGCTCCCGACCGTGTAGGTAGCCGCGGCATACAGGATCGTCCCTACGATCCACGTATCACCGAACATCGTCCCCGGGTGGATCACGTCGTTGTCGTCGCTGAAGTGCGGGACATCGTCCCGCGTCGGGCAGATGGCCGCCGAGTAACCACCGTCGAACCAGTCCCCAGTGCCCGCATCGATGCCTACCGAGAAGTGGCCGAGCCCGTCAGATGTGATCGCTTGCTCCGAGACTGTGAATGAAAACATCGCCCTCGTGATGATGGCTCTGCTGGTGATCGCCAGCCCCGTCGTGGGGACCGATAGGTCGTACCGGGTTGCGAGCGAACTCTTGCCCACGTCCTTCGCCCCGAGACCGATCCGAACTGTCGCGCCGGCCGGATCGTTGGCCGTGGTACTGCTGTGCGTTGCCCACGCATCGGCGTTCTCACTCGTAGCGTGGTGCGGGTGGAATGTGGAGAGGTTCAAGGCCACGCCTACCGCCTCACAGCCTTGCGTGTGATCCGATGCGGCGCCGCCTGGCCTTCGACGGTCTTGTCGGTGCGGTCGTGGTCGTCGAGGTGTCCCAGGGTCAGCGCGCAGGTCTCCATAGGACCACGATCTACCCAGGTATGCCCCCGGCGGTCTGTCGGGAAGATCCATTCCTTCATGTCGAAGACGCGGGAGCTGTCGCGGAACTTGATGTCACGCTCCAGCAGCGCGTTCATCAGGGGTCCGAGATCGTCGGGGTGGATGAAGCCGCGTCGAGTCTTGAATGCAGGCGACGCCATCGCACTCACCACGAGGGCCCTTGGCGAAGACTCCAAGACCCGGATGTTGTGGAGGTGGAAGAGCCCAGCGAGTTCCCCGCTCCCCACAATTGAGACTACAAACGTAAGTGTGTGCAGACGCGGGTCTGCAAGCGTGTCGTCGATGATTGGATCGTACGCCAGTTCAAAGTCGTCGGTGGTTGCGTCGAGGTGGTCCTTCTGGTAACTCGCAAAGGCCTCGTGGTATCCGTCCTGAATCACCGTGCTCGCCGCGCAGGTCTGGACCCCAGGTCGTCGCTTGGCCATGAACGAATGGAGCAATCCCCACGCTCTCCGAACGGGTGCCAATTCCTTCGGTGTGTATTCAGCGGTCTTTAGATCCCGAGCATCGCGCAGGAACAGTTCACCTACCCGGAGTCCCTCAAGGCGCTCAATCCTCTGCCGCTGCTTCGACCACATACATTTCTCACCCGTCCAAGTATCTCACGGTGACATACGACGGGAAGGCGGCATTCGAGTCAAAAACAGCCACATTCCAGTTATTTGGGCGAACATCGTCAACGCTGTCCGCTGTTGAGAACGCTGCGACTGTGAACGTCGTATTTACCGCCGGAGTCACTATGCACGCACCCAGGATTAGAGTCCCATAGCCAGCACCTCCTGCCTTGGAATAGATCGCTTGGGCTGGGATCATGATGGCGTCGCTGATATTACCAATTGTCCCGTTGCGTACAGCCAGTCCAACCGTGTTACTGCCAGCGAAGTCGATCGACACGTACGCATCGATGACAAATCTCCTCTTGCCATTTGGCGGAAGTGGCCAGTTGACGCCTTCCAGCGTCCCGGAGTCGCCTTCGATGGCTACCCCGGGAGAAAGGGGGAGATTTTGGGTCGAGGCAATCGCATCATGAAAAAACGCTCCAGTGCCAGGGAATGTTCCGGTGGCAGACACGTCCGGCGCGGTTGCGGTGTGGCCTTGGTAGAGGTTGCCGTACTCGATATTCCTCGCGCCAGACAGCGTCACAGCGTAGGAACTTGACGTCACCACGGCCCAACTCGTGAACGTGCAGCCGCGAACGATCGAGTCTGTGCCGGCCAACTCCACGCACTTGTCGGGCATGTTGTCGAACACGCACGCATGGATGATGTTGTTGATTGCCGCCACATCCTCGGAGATGCTGCCCGTGTCTAGTATGTGGCAGTTGGAGATGTGGTTGTGATCGCCAGTGATAGAGCACGAGGATCCATCATTGATCGACGAGTTATACAGCGAGTTGTGGTCGCCGCGCAGCTCGAACGGAACCGCAGTGCCAGAACCTTCAGCCAGCGAGAAGCTGCATCCCAAGATGTCGCATTTGTCTCCCTCTATGATGAGTCCGTAGGTCGTGCTGGCCGCTGCGAGCGAACCTGTGATGTCAACGTCTGTGAGATGGTCACCTCCTGCGCTGCGGCAATGGATCCCGGCGCCAGTGTGGAAGTTCGAGTTCACAGTGATCCGGCAGCCGATCATGCCAAGATTGATTGCGGAGGAAATGCCGTCTGCTGTAAGCAGCGCAGCCCCACCTACTCCGTAATCCACGATGGATACGTTCGACATGAACACGTCGGATCCCACCGAGTCGGGATTCTCAATCCGAATCGCATCGCCGCCTGTGTCCTCGAATACGCACTCCTCGATAGTGAGACCCTTCACGGAAGTCACTGACGGAGCAAACTGGATCCCGCCTGCGTAGATGTCGTGGATGTATAGATCGCGCATCAAGATTCGAACATTCGCCTCGCCGCTTTCGATTGCGATACCCGCGGTGGTCTGGTTCGCCGCATTGCCATCGATCTCGAAGTTCTCAAATGATACGTCGGAGGCGCTGTCTACGAGTTCGAATACGGCATCGTTCAGGTCTGTCTTGGGCATCAGGATGGATACCCCAACACCAAGTCCGAGGATGTGGGCGTTGTCGGGTACCGAGATCACCGATGTGATGTCGTAGGTTCCCTTCTGGAGCAACACCGTCTTGCCAGAGGAGGATGCCGAGGTCAAAGCGGCTGCGATGGCTGTCGAGGTAAGGGCACTCGGGACGACGAAGGCAGACTCTTCGTCTTCGTACGCCTGTCGGCCGGCTTGCCCGTCAGTGGAGTCTCCGAATAGGGAGGAAAATGTGACCTCGTTGATGACTACCCCGGAGCGCACTACGCTATCGGCACCGGCTCCATCGAAGTCCTCTAGGATCACGTTGGTGGAACCGCCTGAGAACGACGAACTCGTCACGAAGGCGTAGCCGTTGTTCCCGGTGGCGTAGTCGATCCGAACCTTGCGATTGGCCACGAACTGCAGCGTGACGTCCACGACGGCGATGGAGATTTCTGTGTCTGACACACGAGTAATCGTGTTGCCCTCGTTGGGGTCACGCCAAGCACCACCACCCGTCGCCACTCCACGAGTATCACGGGCCATCGCGCCCATCATCTCGCGCATCACGTCATTGGCATCCGCTCGATCCATCTCTTCCGGGGCGCCGCCAGGAGGTGCCGCGTCGTTGTCTGCCGACACGATTTCGTAGTCTTTGAATTCTGCCATCAACCTGCCCCTTCGAGTTCGGCGCCAAGCCGAGCCTCTCGTTCCAGAGTATCATTCTCTCGCTCTCTCGCTCGCCGAAGACGCTTCCTGCTCTTCTTCTCCCTGGCGTAGTACACCTTGCGTGCGAGTTCGAAGTCTTCCGATGTGGCCTTGCGCTTGGCTATCGCTCGGACCCTGGCCATGCGCTGCTCAAGAGCGACGAACTTCTCTTCGTTGCTGGCCCGCTGATACCGCTCGGACTGGACGAATGGAGAGATGTGCTTCTCGACCAGAGGTCCCATGTGTTTGGCGTTGAGCTGGTCCCACTTGTGATCACCTGAGGACTGGAGGATGTTCGAGCGGGAGAAGCCAAGGCGATCGAACTCTCGCTCTGCCGGGTTCTTCGGGTCTCTCATCGTGAGCCCGAGCCCTTGGCGCCAATTCCCGCCAATCGAGCGAGGTGCTGCCTCTCGGGTGGGAAGCTCGACCGGAGGGAGGTTCTCGTCGGCACCGGGGAGCTTGCGTGCAAGTGCGCCTGCAAACGGAGCGTCGGCGGTGTCGCGAATCGTCTGGTTGTCCATCCCCGTCATCTCGTCGAAGTTCGCGGCGATGTCGCGGAGTTGCTGGAACGGCACGAACATCCCCGACCAAGCAGCCCCGAGGTACTCGCCCGTGCCTTGGGTGAGTGCACTGATGAGGTCGTCCTCGGGGTTCGCGTTGCCGGAGGCGACTTGGCCTATCTGATCGAGGAACTTGTCCAACACGAACATCCCAGCCCCAGCACGAAGATTGATCGAGGCGATCCCCATCATCATGTCGCGAGTCGTCATCGAGGGAAGCGTCTGGTCCCGAGCGCGAGTCACCAAATCTGCGGCGAAGAGATACGACGCAAACGGGTTGAACGGCCGCACGTCAATCGTGCCAATCTCGCCCTTCTCGTTCACGAGGTTCAGCGCTTCGGCAACCTGCTCAGGAGGCCTGACTTCGTACCATCGCTCTCCTGCGTACTCGGAGTTGCGCGCCTGGTAAGCTGCCCCAAACATCCCCATGCCCACCGTGCCCGTGATGAGAGGCTTCACCTCACCCCGCCCGATCGCTCTCCAATCATCAGGGGAGAAGAGCGCCTTCACGAGACGAAGCGGAGAATGTTCGTACTGCCACTTCAGCGAATTCGCCATGAAGCGCGGGAACGGGATGACCTGGGTGAGCCGGAACGGCCCGAGTCCCGATCGGTTCACGAGGTGGATCGCCGTCCCCACCACCCCTTCCGCACCGTGGGCGTTGCGATCGAACTCCTTGGCGTAGGTCATCTCCAACGACTTGCCGATGGCCTGCTTGATGTCTCCGCGATCAAGGGTTCCGATCTGACCGGCGTCGATGAGACCGTCGAGTGACTGGCCCTTGGCGGCGAGCACCCGGTCTAGCTCCGCGGTGAAGACCGACCGACGAAACATCTGCTCCTGAGCCCTGTTCATCGTGTTGAGCTTCAGCGTCAGCCGTTCGAGACCACCGAGGGCCCCAGGCTCCGGGTTGATCAGGATGTCGGCGTTGAAGGAGCCCGTGAGCGGCTCCATCAGCACCCGGTCTGCCATCGGGACGTCGAGTGCCTGGGCGTAGTTGTCGAATCCCTCAAGCGCACCCACATCCGAGGGCTTCGTCTTCTGCAGTTCGCGCAACATCGCCTTATTCGCGTCGGTGGCCGTGCCGGAATCGACAAGTTCCTCCAACTTCGACATGACTTGGGTCTTGCCGCTCAGCTCCCCCTCGACCGCCGCCATCTGATTGAAGCCCTTGGCCTGGCCTGGCGTGAGCGAATCGGCCATCCGGAACCACGAGTTCCAAGCCTGTTTGACGCTCGGGATGAACGCTGAGGGTCCGCCCCACCGAGGGACGAGGCTCTGGATCCCGGCTTCGAACGTGTCCTCGAGCGCGTGGAGCGTGAGGTTCGCCGCCTGGGTCTCGAAGTTCCGCATCGCGGTGGCGACCTGGGTCACCAACAGTCCACGTCGCACGTTTTCGAGCCGCTTCCAAGGCGGGTTCCAAGCCTGCCTCATCGCGACGTCCGGGCCGCCGATCTGCTGCAACATCGCAATCTCGGCCGGATCCGCGTCGCCGGCGTCGACCTTCTTCGTCAGAAGCTTGCGGAGACGCTTGCGTCCCGCCTGAAAGGCCTGAAGGGCCCGGCCTGCCATCGAAGCCGACGCGCCTAGCGGATTTTCCAGGGCGGCGAGCTCAGGAAGGCTCGTATCGAACTTCGCGAGGATGAGGTCGGCCTGATCACGAGGGACCTGCTTCATCGCCGACATGAGCTGCGGGTAGAACCGCTGGGTTAGATCGTGGGGGAGTCCAGCCTCGTCGATCACCGCGGTGATCCCGTTGATGAGGGTCCTGAGCTTCGGATCCGAGAGACTTTGCTGCACGTCGTCAGGGAAGAACCCCGCCATCTCGAGCTGCCCCGACTCGCGAACGTCGGCGTTCCACCTAGCCATCGACTCCGCGGGGTCCCCACTCATCCCGTGGATCTCGTTCAGTTCGTTCGTGCGAACTTCGTCGACCGCGTCGAGTGCAGCGGACTGGGGTTTTATCCCCGCAAGATCCGCCTCAGAAGGAAGCAGGGGAAGATCCTCTCCCGTAGGAGAAGGCGGCTGCTCCCCCCCTGCCGTCCTTTCGAGACGAGAGCGCTTCGCAGCACCTCGAGCGGCCACCGCAATGCCAAGACCACCCGCGGCAAGAATCGAAGCTCCAAGCTTGTAGAGCGGCTTGGCGGGATTCGTATCATCCATCCCCACTTCCACCGCGGCAGCTGCAGAACCACCACCCAGAGCCGTTGCAGCCTCTACCTTCGCCCCTCCTGAGAGAAGCTTCCCGACCTTGCCAGCCTTCGCCATGCCGGGGAAACGTGCAGCCCAGCCCAGTACGCCGCCCGTGAGGTACGTCTGGAGGCCGGCGCCGGACCAATACCCGATCTCGCGAGCCACTTTGCCCTCGGTCGTCGTGGGGGCCGGGAACTTCTCGGCAGCGTAGGACTCAATCCGATCGTCGCGGTCCGTCGACCACTCGCTGCCGGCCTTCGAAGCCAC
Source organism: bacterium (assembly GCA_003354045.1). Classification (GTDB taxonomy): domain Bacteria; phylum Desulfobacterota; class Binatia; order UBA1149; family CAITLU01; genus PIVZ01. The sequence continues at coordinate 31,641 of PIVZ01000002.1, read as the reverse complement.
CCACTCCGCAGCATCAAACGGAAGCGCCGCGACGTCGGTCATCGACTCGCCAAGCCCAGACCCAAACTGGCGTATGGATTCCCCCACAGCGGACTTCTCGCTCTCCGGCTTCTGGGTGCGAGAGCGCAGGAGCGCCAACGCCTCGCTGGGACTCGAAGTGTGGAGTTCGGCAAACTGAGGGCTGCGCTCGCGGAGATAGTCGAGCTGCTTCTCCTCAGGCATTCCCAGAAACTCAGGGCTCTCGAACACACCAGCCATATCAGTACTTCGATCCCTCTCTTAGTTGCGGGAAGCGGAAGCCACGAGCCTCCTGCATTGAGGACAAGTAATTGCCTACCGACCTCTTGCCCCGCCGGCGGCGCATCGTGATGTCGTCATCGTCAGCACCGGGATCAGAAGCGTCGAGGAGCCTCTGACGAGCCCCCGCGGAAGGCCGGATGGATCCGACGTGCTTGTGGCCGAAGTGGTCCTGAGCGTCCTTCAGCGAAGCGAAGCCGTAGATCTCGCCCTCGCCCAGGATGTTCTCGATGTACTTGTCGGTCTCGGACGGTAGATCCTCATCTCGCCCGCTCCAGCGCGCAGCGCGACCAGGCCCCCAGTTGTAGGCAGCCAGAGCACGCCGCTCATCACCGCCGAACCTCGACATCATCGCGTCCATGTAGTCGGTACCGAAGCGCTGGTTCTCCTCCGCGTCGAAACGCATGTTCCAATCCATCGGCCGGACGCCGTACCCAGGCTTCCTCGCTGTTGCTGGCATGACCTGCATCAAGCCGGCCGCTCCGGTTCTGCTGTTCCTCGCGGAGGGGTCGCCAACGCTCTCCTGAAGCATCTGACGACGCAACATGCGCTCGCGACGAGGAACGCCACCCGCCTCTTCGAGATCACGACGAGCCGCCGTCCCCTTCTCCGGAAACAGCGTGCTCATAGACCATGATCCCGGTAGGCCGCCCGCTTCTCCTCATCGGTCATGTTCGCGACGTCGTAGCCGAGCAGCGTCAACTGGAGGTCCCGCGCGTCCATGCCCTCGAGCTGATCCAAGCCGCTCATTGCCGAGGGGGAGGTCGGGTGCTGACCTACGTCGGAGAGGCCCTTGACGCTAGGCATCGCAAAGTCTCCGATGCCACCGATGAACTCTTCCAGTGGCTTGTTGGCGGCCTCTCGGGCAGCCTCCTCGTCAGGATCGGGTCGGGTCAAATACTGAGTGCCATGCCGGACTGATTCTGGAGTGCCAAACCTTGCGTTCTTTTCCCACCAATCCATCGCACCGCTAACTTGGCCTGCCAGGTATCGATCGACTGGATTGTTCCCCATGGCGGCATCTGCCATCCACGGGATGACTGCCTGACCTGCCTCGCGAGCACTCTCGGCCTCGAACGGAGACGGCACCGAGGAAGGCGCGGCCTCCGGTGGCAGATATGACGAACCGCTGTCAGGAGCGCCGAGCGCGTCGATCTCTGCCTCAACACCGGATGGAGGAGGTGCGGGGGGAAGACCGCGCTCGCGCCTGAGCCTGTCGAGGCGCTGATGCCTCTTGCGATTTTCAGCCGCATCCTCCGGCGTATCGTTGATTGTCGGCAAGAAGGATTCTCGGAACGCAGCCAATGACTCGTAGGAGTACTTGTCGGCAGGGCGATTGGGAAGACGACCGCTCGCGATGATGGACTTCTCATCCTGCTCCGCAATCCCAATCTCCGACATCTCGATCATGTTGATCAGCTCAGCGTCGCTCATGTCGTCGAAGCGCTGCCTCATCGCTGGACTCTGGCGAGCAATGCGCTGGTCGAAGACGCTCTGCTGGTTTGGCTGACGAGCCTGAGGAGGCCTCGTGGCGCTCATGTTGCCGAGGTAGTGCTCCGCTTCGTAGAGGCTCGCGCCCTCAGCCGGAGTCATCTCGCGACCCTTCAGGAAAGAAGCAAGGTCGGAGTGGAGTTCCTCACGGCGGTCGCGCTGCGCCGAACCACGCTGGTACTCAATGCTCTCGTTCCACCCGCCGAACGGGTCTTTGCGTGTCATGCCCATTAGCGCAGAGAGGCCAGCAAGAATCTTGTTCGGATCTTCCAATGGTGTTTGGTACTTGGCAAAATCGAACTTCTCGGCCTCACCCGTCCTCGGCATCGACGAAGAGCTGTCTGAAGGCATCGGACGAGCGGTACGATCGGGCATGGCGAAGTCGTTGGGATCCTCTGCTGCGAGAACCCCGTAACCACTGCCAAGCCTCTTCTTCGCGAATAGTGCGTCTACTCCAAGTGCCATTGTTATCTCCCGAAGAGTCCGCCAATGAAACCGCCGATCTTCTTCTGCGCCATATCGCCGGTTGCATTATCAAAGCCAGCAGCGCCGAGTCCACGGTTCATCAAATAGTTCCCGCCCTTGGCCGCCACGTCGCCGAACGTCTGATCGCCGCGCATCGCTGACCCTACGTTCCGAGCACCGCCAAGCAAGGCCATCGCGGTCTGAGCCCCAGGCTTGGACTGAGTGAAGTCCTTGGCGGCTTGGGGCATTCTGAACCCCTCCTGGCCGCCCTCAGGCTGGCCGGCTATGCCTTTGTTTGGGCTTGAGCCAACCTTGCTCGCGATGAGTTTCGCGATCATGCCCAACCAAGAGAAGCCGATCATTGTCCAAGTCCCCCGGATGCAGACTTGCCCTTGCTCCTGGTCTCCGACCACGCATTGGACCGACTGGTCATCACCGGGCCTCCGAGCATCTGCTGGTAGCGCATGAGCTGCTCGTCTTCAGCGGTCTGGCCGAACATGTGACGTGCCCCACCCTCCTGAGCAAGGGCGCTATCGCGCTGGTATCCGATATTTCCAACTCCGGCGAGGCCCATCACGTTGCCCCACCCGGCCTGCGCCTGTTGGCCGTAACCCTGTGCCAGACCTCCGGCCTGGGAGGCTGCCCCCATCATGCGGTCACGCTCCGACTGGTAGTTCTGGCCGTAGAGCGCGGCGTTCATGTCGCCGAGCCCGGTGGCGAGGTTTCGCTGATTGACGTCGGTGCCGTAAGCGTGAGCTCCGGAGCCCGTGCGACCCGCTGCTTCCATCGACGAGCCAAGGGCGTTGGTCGCGCCGTAAAAGTCCTCGGTGAGTCCGCGAGCACCAATCTGGCGAGTCCGCTCGAGTGAGGTGTTCTGAGACGGGTCGAGATACTTCCCACCCAGAGTGTCGCCGATCGCTGCGTCCGCTTGGCCGAGAACTTGCCCTGCTTGGCCGAGCTGCTCCTGACCGCTAGCGAACTGCCCACCGGCAGCGCCGAGAGCCTGCTGCATGCGAGGGTCAAGGTCTGCAATGCGACTAGCGCCGTAGCTGTACGGATCGGCTCCGGCACGCCCCTGGGCACGAGAGTAGACGTCTTGCATGTAGGCAGCCTGTTCGCCCCAAATTCCAGCGCTCGAATTTTCCTCAGATTTCGACCACGACTTATTCTTTGAGCTTCCACCACCCATCCTACAACTCCTTCGCGTAGTGCCACGAGGTGGGCTCGAAGCCCTCGTCGCGGAACCAACGCCCCCAGCCCTTCCGGCCTTGGATCTCTATCGCATCGCACCCGTGGAGGCGACCGTACTCTTCGACGGAACGCAGCAGCGCAATGTCCCAAGAGTGGAAGTCGTCCCCACCCATCGCGAGAAGCGTCACGACCTTGTAGCCGTTCGTGTAGTCCTCGATCGTGGTGATCGCAGCACCCATCACGCAGGGTTCAGATGAGTACGGATCCACGCCAATCCACAAATCCGCCTCTCCTGACGAGCAGAGCGCCATCGCATCGTCATTGTCGAGCTTCTTCGTCGTATCGAATGCGCGGCGCAAGAACTCCTTAGCAGGCTGCCATGCGAGTTCAACGTCATCAGGGAGGATGCGTATGATCTCAACCAAGCAGGCAGACACCAAGGGTTCTTGTTCCAGAGGCTGCGCCATGGTGAATCACCACCTTGCCTTCTTCGACGGTTGCCCAGATCGTCCCTGCGGCGATCTCGGCTGCGGTCGTTGCGTCTTGCGGAGAGAAGAGTGCCACCATGCCCGACATCGCGTACTCAACACCGATCTCAGTCACAGTCTCGTCCTCGACGAGTTCCACCTTCCGCCAGTTGTTAGAAAGACCCTTTAGCAGACCTTGTACCGTCTGCGAAATCTTCCTGAAGATCTCATCCGGACTCTCCTGCGTCCAGAACCTCGGAGGAACTGCGTGCCGTTCAGCCATATCACCACTTCCCCGATTGCTGATGGTAGACGTCCATGTAGAGCGCCGAGCCAAAGCCTCCTGGGAGATTCACTCGGAACTTGTGGAACCGACCATCGACGAGAGCGGGAGCATCCCCATCATCGTCCACCCGCTTCGCTTTCGAGAATCGAGCGGTGGCATTCGTGCGCTTCAACCCAGCAACTTGGAGAGTCGGGTTCACGCTGTCGACCATGATCTGGGCTCGGGTGGCAAGCGACCTCGCGCCGGGAATGAGCTCACGATTCCCGGTCTCAAGAGTCGCTGCCGTTCCCGAGCCGCTAAAGTCCTGCAAGAAGTTCGTCGAGGAGTACGCCCCGAGCTTCAGCGCTCCGGGATTGGCAATCCGAGCATCAAGCGAAGGCAGCGGCACGGCGGTGGTGAGGTGGACACCGTCAATGCCACCTTTCACATAGTTCGGGTCGTCTCCCACCGCATCCGGGTCTCCAACCAAGCGTGAGTCTCCGGATCCGGTCAGAGGGGTGTCTAGCGTCACGCCAGCGTCGACCGCCTGAGTGATCAACTCTCCCACGAAGTCGCCGTGGGAGAAGCGGTTGAGACCCCAGTCGTAGACGAGGTACTTGTTCGGAGCGCCAGCCGTATTCCCAGCACCTGGGTAGACGATCCAGATGTGTTGTCGGTCTGGGTCTCGCGCTGCCGAAACTCTTCCGAAGTACTGGGTGTCGATGTCGGCGAGGAATGTCTGGTCGATGATCTCGCGACCCACCGAAGTAGACTGGACCGAGTCGAAGACGTAGAAGCCGTCCTCGGCCAAGTAGAAGATGTTGCGCCCGAACGGAACGCAGATCGCAGGGATGAGAAGGCCGCGGTTGGGCTCGACCGGATCAATCTGGAAGACCCCGTCCCCGCCCACGAACTCAACGCGGTTGATCACCCGCTCTTGGAAGACAGAGGTGACGTCGCTCCCGGTGACAATCCGTTGAACAGCACCACCGTCTCCAATCAGCGACTGCCTGCCAGACAGCAATGCACGCGCGACATCTCCTCCTGGGGTTGGCCAGTTGAACGGGTCATTTTGGGCCGACCAGTGGATTGCGGCGGGATCCGCACCATTGATCGAATCCACCGTGTTGCCGAGCATCACGAATGAACCAACGATCCCGATGTGAGCAGCCTTCGGAGCGACTGTGCCCGTCGTGTCCGGGTTGCCGAGATCCTTGAACGGCTGAACGGCGCCCAGCGTGTAGTACTGAGGAACATCGCCACGCTGAACGCCAATGATGTTGTTTCCGTGAACCCCGAACTCCCACTGCTTGTCACCCTTGCAGCTGTACGCACCGGAGGCTCGGGTCACATCGGTCGTAGCGCTGCGGAGTGCGTAGAGCTTCGACTCGGTGCCTGCGAAGTTGTACGGGTTCCCCTTCGCGTCGATCCCGGCTATCGCTCCCTTGGGACGCTCAGAGAGCGCTGTGAATGTGGGGAGGTCAGCAAGCGCAAGGATGCCGTCGTAGCCCCCTTGAATGGGGATCGTGTTCTCGGCGACCTCGAGCCCGTCGTTGAGCATATCTGACAGGTCTGGCTTGTAGTCGCCGAAGGGCACTCTTGCCGGCTTCTCTGCCACCTCACCTCCTCTTATACCAAGATGGTCACTTCGGGTCTCATCCGAAGCGTCCCGCTGCTCGCTCGCGCACGCCAAACTGCTTGACGGGTTTCTTCCAGACCATCAGCGTAGAAGGACTGCCACACCGGCATTCGCTCATCAGCACCTACGAATGGAGCGGACACGGTGAGCGCACCGAACACCAACGTGTCCGGGTATTCCCGCAGCAAGATGTTCGACGGTGCGTCCTCGCTGAGATGACTGACCCCGGAGCGGTAATAGAGCGTGTACGCCTTCTCTCCCGGAGATTGGCCAATGATGAGCCGGTTTCCGTGGACCGTTGCCACCCGCACCCGGTTGCCAGTCGATGGGACGAGCTGAGGGTTCTTCTGGGTGTAGGTTGTCATGTCGAGAGAGGTGATTTCGAGGTTCGGCAACTGAGAGTCGCTCGTCCAATTGAGGAACTTTCCCTCGACGTAGTCTCTCGGCAGATCGATGTAATCCTGGCCAGCGATGGTGACGCCGTCAATCTGTGTGTCATTGATTCGCATGTCGAGCGTGCGCTGAATGGCACACTCTGCGAGCCAGATCATCACGCGGATGTCATCCTCGATGTCGGATCGATGAAGATAACTCTCCACCGTCTCGATGAGCGCCTTGTAGCTTTGCAGTTCAGCCACCGATCCTCACCTCCCAGCTGGCACGATGTATTGCCGACGCGGCTTGCTCGAAAGCTTCCCGTCAGACGTCCGCAACGCCAAGTAGTCGTTGTCGTCGAGCAGGCCCTTGATGATCTTCCAGTCGTCTGGGTTCATGATATTGAGCCCCATATTGTGAAACTCGTTCACGAGCCCCAACGGGATCCGCGCCACATGCCTCATGTCTCTCGACGGTGAGTAGCCGTCATTGCCAGAGAGGCGATCTCGCTTGTTGGCCTCAAGAATTGAACTGACGTCCTGCACGGTCTCGATCGTCGTTTCTCCAGTCACCTGATCGAAGTGGTGAACGTCCTCCGCATTGCCAGTCGCGGTGGCCAGCCGCTCCATTGCACTATCTGAAACCTTGTTGCCGAAGCCCATGTCGCCACGGACGATTGCGGTCGCCTCGCTCATCTCGCGCAGATTCCCTTGAAGGCTCATGTCATCCGTTCTCCAGGGGTGTGATCGTGAGCGTCTCAGCCCCAGCGATACCGATGTGGAAGATGTGGGAGAAGCCCCTCGTCCTCACGACCATCGGCTGGGCCGCGCGCAACACGCAACCCGTAGCCGCAGTGACCGCTGACGCACCGCCCACAGACTTCGCATCGGCAGCCGGACCCGCCAGCAGGAAGTACAGATCGAGATCGCACGATATGAGACACGCCTGCGCTTCGGCACCGGAACTGTCTGTCGGGATGGCAGTACTCACACTTACAGGGACGGTCAGATGAAGTGCCACCGTGGTGGAATCGGAACCAAGTTGCAGAGCGTCCATGGACTAGACCTCGATTGGTGTGACGGTTAGATCTCGCCCAGTGCCATCACGAGACGTAGCGAGAATGTGGGTGGCACCAGTGACGTTGAGGCACCACGAGAAGTCTTGGCGCACACGAAGGCCTTGGATGGCAGGGGTGTGAATCGTTTCTCCAGTGAGGCCCTGACGCACGTACACTCTATTATGACCGTTCACGAGAACGAACCGCGCCCGTGCTCCATCGTTGAACAGGATCCCATCAGCATCGGCCCGCACTGCATCGTCAGGCGCTGCAGCGACGAATCCCTCAAGTGTGATCGACGTGTTAGTTGAGAACGAGGAAGAGGCCACGAATGCTACGACGTCGTTGCCCGTGGCATGGGTGACCTTCACCTTCTTGTTGGTAGGGAACTGGGCGGTGACGTCGATTTCAGCAACGCTTACGCGTGTGGCGTCAACAAACGTCACCGCAGCGCCTTCGTTAGGGTCGTGCCACGTTCCGCTCAGGATTGGAATCAGAATCTCAGTCGTGCCCCCAACCGCAATCGTGGCATCTCGGACACTGTCACTGCCGAGTTGTAATGGGACGTCGCATTGCGAGATCGACGCTACCGGAGAAACGGAGATATCTGAAGAGGCGCCAACGGTTGTCGCAATGGCGTAATGGGACCTGCCCCTAGTGGAGAAGATTAACCCAGGCAATTCGTTCGTCCTGAGCAGAGCACCCTTCGTCGCATCCACAGACGCAGTTGTGCCGACGTTGAAGACGTGATCATTCAGCGTACCGCCAAGCGCAAGGTAAGGAGCCTTCGCCCCGCTAGACAACAGGGGGATCGTGCCGACAACAGGCGTTGTCGAGGTGTTGATCGTGTCCGCGTCCCCGTCCAGCTTCAGGACAGGGGTGCCACTGCCCAGCCATCCGGGGAGATTGTTCATCGGACTACCTCATCAAGATCAACTGCGCATGGGCATCGACGCCCGTGCCGCCGTCGTTTCCGTCCGGGACGATCGTCAGGAGGTCGCCCTCCTTGACCTCGAACCGAGAGTCTGGAGCGAGAACGATGCCGGTGTTGAGCGTGTGGACGATAGGCCCAACGAACCCACAACCAGAGTCCGCCCCGTTCACGAAGAGCTGCCACTCGGTGGCGGTCGTGGTTGGCGCCGCGACGTAGTGGACAGCCAGCCCAGCAACCTTCAGGTTCATCGGAGCAGCGAACTTCTCATCGAGAGCCACGGCCGTATCGTACGCAGTCGTGAAGCCCATGTAGGCGTAGATCTCGCCGTTCGACCTGTTGCCTCGATCCATCACGAGCGTGCAGTAGGCCTCAGGAGAGATGCCTCCATCATTGCCATCCGGCTGTATCGAGAGCAGGTCGCCAGCATGCACTTGATGCCGAGCATCCGCGCCAGCGTATACTCCGCGGTTGTTGGCTGGGCCTCCGTCTGCTGAGAGCATCTGCAGGAACCCTACCGACGCATCTGAGCCATTCACGTACAGATCCCAGACGGTGGCGGTCGTGTCTCCCGTGTCGTCGACGTGGACCACGAGACCCTTCACGAGTTGATTCGCTACTGCTACGAAGTTCTTGGTCGTAGCCGTGGCGGCACTGTAGTCGGCGGCGACACCCATCGGTGCATAGACGTCCGAATCGGCGCTCATGTACTTCTCCTAAAGCGAACCCTTCCGCATGATCAATGACACCTGGCATGTGAGCCCGGTGGCCGTAGCGTCCCCGCCAGACAGGATCTCGATCGAATCCCCAAGGTCAAAGTGAGCAGCCTGGCCCCTGGTTATCACCGCCGCGACGTGGTCCTTCATGCTCTCCATCCGCACGGTGGCACCAACGTCGCCTGCAAGCGCTGCAACGGAGTACGTCGCGAATACACGCGGAGACATCGCGGCGTCGTTCTTGTAAACCTCGACGTCACATGGCGTGTCGATCACGACTCCGGGAGAATGGATCATGATGCCGACGAGCCACGAAGACACCGGGACCGGGATGCGCTCCGTCTTCAGCGTAGTAGCGAGACTCAGGAGCCCGGCCTGGAGGACGTAGTCGTGTTGCTCTACCTGCATACTGCCTCCAAGCGGATGATGGTCAGGGGCCGAAGCCCCCAACCACCACGCCTCGGTCCTTAAGAGGTCGTGAGATCCGCGACGATCGCGTTGCCAGCGTTGTTCGAGTGCTTGATCGTCCACTCGGCGAGCAGCTGTCGCTCTTCCGAGTCGCCGGTCTTCGCGAGTGCGTGCTGACGGAACGGCCGCAAGTAGCAGATCGTGTTCAGCTCCGGCGTGAAGCAGAAGCAATCATCGGCACGCTGGAAGCGATTCGGGATTACCCTGTGGGTCCCGAAATCGGATTCGTACACGTCGATCGCTGCCACCAGGCGCTTGTCCTCACCACGGTCGAACCGCGTCGAGTTGCCGGTGAAGGTCGAGATCTGGGTCTTGTTGAATCCACCGACCATGATGACAGTCGGGTCACCACCGTTTGTCCATGCACCCTGGATCACACCCTTGAGATCGCTCTCCAAGAGCGGCCGAGCAGTGCCCAGCACATGGGCGTCCCAGATACCCGTCGCGGCATCCCATCCGCCATCCGCACCAGCACCTGCGCCGCGTGAGATGTGGGTGCCGTCGAGGCCTGGGCCACTCTGATACCAGTCGGCGTGGAAGGAAGCCTGCACGGAACCAGCTCGACGCGATGCGGCACCATCTGCAGTACCGGCTACCGAAGCGCCGAGTGCAGCGGTGTTGCCGACACACTGGAACTCGATGTCTCGCTTGATCTCCTTCGAGCGCTTCGCCAGCTGGTAGCTCAGCTCGGAGTTGCGACCCGCCTTGTTGACGACTTCCATCGTCCCGGTGACCGAGATGCTCTTCGAGCTGATCTGGGTGTAGTTGAAGACGCGAACCGACTGCACCGGAGTCTCGAGTTCCGTGTTGTCGACCAGAAGCCCCTCGTCTTTTGCGTTGTCGGCGGCGGCGTCGAGCTTGTCCATCTGCCACTCGTGCTTCGTGGACTGACAGCTGCCTCGACCCGCCATCATCATGAAGGGCGTTTCGGTCGGCGAGATGTTGTAGATCAGATCGGATAGATCTTCCCGGATCGCCGTGACCATGGTCGAACCTCCGGTGATGTACGTTTCGTGAGACTTGTTGAAGGTGACAGTCATTCGAGGAACCTTTCAAATGCCTCAACCCCATCTTCGAACTTCCCGGTCTCCCGGAGTTTGTCGGAGGAGGATTGATAGCGCTTGTCGGCTGCAGCTACCTGCGGCCGTTCGTCACGAGCCGAAGACGCACGGTGTTTCCGTGGCAATCGACGCAGACGCTTTTTAAGCGCAGGCTTCTTGTCCTGCGACTTATCCCACTGGGCAGCCTTCCAGACGATCTCGATGGACTTCGCATCCACCAAGTTCCGCTTCTGCTCGTCTGAGAACTTGCTGCGATTGAGTATCTCGGTGATGTCGGCGTGGGCAGCCTTGCCGGCATTCTCGTCCTTCCAGGCGGGACGAAGCTTGTAGAGGAGGTCGGCCTGTTCGGAGACGTAGCGATCGTGATCTTCGGCCTCGACCTTCGACCGGCGTTCGCCCTCGGACCTCATGGTCGCGAAAGCCTCTTCGACCGAGCGCTTGTCCTGGTTGCGCTGCTCGTTGCGCTTGATCCACTCGCCGGGGTTATCGTCGCGAAGCTTGGCCCACCACTCTTCACTGTGGTTCTCGGACTCAAGGCGCTGCATCAGCGTGAGGGTCTGGGCCTGGAGCTGCTCGATGCGCTCGTCGTGGACCTTGGTCTGCTCAGCACGGAGTTCGCCGAGTTCGGCCTCACCGCGGGAAATCAGGTTGGGAGCCTCTCGCCATTCGCTCACGATCTGCTGAAGCGGTACGAGATCGTCGCCACGGCCCTCGATCTGGATGTGGCCCAGCAGGTCGTCGGGAGGAACTTCGAACGTCTCAGCAAGCTCTGCCCACGTCTCGATGAAATCCTCGCCCTCTTCTTCACCCTCGGCTTCGGCGCCCTCTTCGGCGCTGGTATCGAGTTCTTCCTGGTCGCCTTCGGGGGCCTCTTCGGCGGTCTCTTCCTCTACCTGCCGGAGCTTTGGTCTGCGCTCTTCCGCGTGGGGTTCTTCCCCCTCGGTATCCCGGTCCTCTGAAGTGGTGGCAGTTTTTTCGGGTGAAAGTCCGTCTGCTTCGTCCAAATGAGTTTCGAACAGACGAGCGACGTCTTCGTTCACGCTGAGATCCATCGACATTCGTTCACCGTCTCCTGACGCCCGTAGGCGTTTAGCCGCTATCTAGAGACCAAATTGGTGAAGGAACGCCTCCATCTGCTCGTCGTTCTCCTCACCCTCACGCAAAAGTTTGCCAGTCTCGACGTGGCGGTACAATGCGACGGTGACCTGCTTCAATCCTTCGAGTTTGTGCCGAGCGCGCGTGCGTGCGTCTTCATCGGCAATCTCCGACTCCGAGAACTCCCGTACACATTCGTCTCGGATGGCTCTGAACGCCTCCAGCATGAGGGGGTGGCTGAGCAGCGCTTCGGCTTCGTGACTTCGCTGCTTCTGGGCTTCTTCGTCTGCCATCTCAGTCCTCTCCCTCCTCGGTCTCGGCGCCCTCTCCCTCGCGCGCTTCAGCCGAGATGCGTGCCGCCTCCTCGGTCGCCTCCTGCTGACCAAGGGCGATGATTCGCTGAGACTCGATCTGGGCCAGCTTCATCCGCTCGTTCATCGCCAACTCCTCGGCGCGATGCCGGACGAGGTTCGTCTCCTTGAAGCGATCGAGGTCTAGCTGCGCCGCCTTCAGCTGCATCTCGGCCTTGCTCTTCTCGACCTCGAACTGGAGCTTCTCCATCTCTGGGTCTGGCTGCGGCGGGGGCGGTTCCATCGAAGCGGGATCGGTGAAAAAGAGGTCCGGGTTCTTGAACCCCGCTGCCTCGGCAGTAGCTCGAGCGAGGTTGTAGCGATTCGCCGGAGTCACGGTGTAGCCAAGGCCCGAAGCGTCCATCTCGCCCATCCGATCTCGTACCCGATCGAGATTCGAAAGCCGCTCGATTGCCTGGGCCGCGCCGAGTCCCACCTCGACCTCGCAGCCCATATCGATGTCCCACTCGCGTGCGTCGTATTCCACCCACTCACCCGCAACGTGGACCTGTTCTGCCTTCGTTGCGTTCTCGATCGTCTCGCAGAGGAACTTGTAGAACATGTCCTGCAGGCCAGTCTCGGCGAGGATGCGGCCAATGAGCGCGATCTTCTGCTGCTTCTCGGCCATGAGCTGAGCCAGACCCGTCGCGGTCGAGTTGATTGCCGAGGCGTCGACCTCCTTGCCATGGGCGAGGATGCCGGTGCGGTTGGTCCTGACCTCCTCCAAGTAGGTGAGCGCCTCGAAGGCCTCGCGAGGAAGGTTCGGCAATTGGATCGGTTCGATCATCCCAATCTGACGCTGCCGGACAAGGCCGCCAGGGCGGACGGTCAGGAGGTCGTCGAGATTCACCTGTCCCTCAACCACCGCGAGACGCGGGTTCGTCGACAGATACAGGTGATCGAGAATCTGCCGCATGATGGTCGACCGGATGATCTGGAGGTCGGCAACCAGATCCGCCAGCGACTGGCCGAAGAACTTGTGGGGCATCGGCACCGGAGTGATCGAGGAGAACGGATTCCGGTTGATGATCTCGTCGGAGAGGATGTGTAGCGATTGCTCGCCAACCACCCGGATACGCCGAAGCTCCGCGTAACCATCGCCATCCTCGTCAATCCGGATGATGCAGTCGGTGACCCACAACTCGCGAGAGGCCGGATCCATGCGCTCCGCGGTGGAGATAGGGTAAGTCTCGTCCTCCGAGAGGCGCTCAGTTCGGCCCTGGGAGTACTCTGGGGAATCGTCGTTCGGGAGGTTCGCCACCTCCTCGAAGTCGTGGCCAAGCTCGACTAGGTCGCTGATCGTCATCTTGCGCCGGCGCCCACAAAATGCAGTCTTGTCGTCCAGCTTGATCGTACGGCGTGCAATCAGGAACTCTTCGGGTGGAATGCCCTCCACCTTCACGCCGCGTTCGATCTTGATCTTCTTCATCGTGAGGTCGTGGAATGTCTGAGTCTCCCCGCCGATGGTCTCTTCGTACTCTTCGTGGGCGACGGGTTCTGCCGACTCGTCGTCCATCAAGCCCATGAGCTCGACATCGGTAAGGCCCGTGTAGGACTTCCAAGACGGGTGGTGCCGCTCTTCGTAGAACGTCTCGACGAAGCCGTTCTTCTCCATCAAGCAGGTCTTGAACCAGTCGTAGAGGACCTGGAAGCCCTTCACGTCGTCGGAGTAGAAGCGGTCGTTCACGACGGCAGTAGCGATATCACAGGCATGCTGGGTGTCGGGGCGTTTCGGGGTGTAGCGCACCGTCCTCATCCCACCCGTGAACATGGCCATGAGCGAAGGCATCGTCCATTCGATTACCTCGAGGACGTCCATCATCACGACCTGGCTGCGGTCCTTGATCTCGTTGCCAAGGGGGCGGCCGTAGAAGAGGCGAATCGCGGTGCGGCGCTCTTCGGAGACCTGGGACCCGAGCCCCCCAAGAGAATCCTCGATCTCGCGCTGGAGGATCCCCTTCACTTCGATCTCGTCGAGCGGGTGGCCTGCTTCACCGCGGACGGCATCGAGCCCCATCGGCGGAAGACCTTCGTCGGCATCCATAGAACTCATCGGTTCGAGACTCATGGCGCGGCCCCTTTCTCATGTGGTGGAACCATCCCGTATTGCCGCAGGATACGGGGAAATCTCGGAATCGCGATCTTCGGCCGCCGAGCGAGGTAGCCCTGCTTTGTCTCGACGTCCTCCAACCGCGCCTCAAGACAGGCGATCGCCTGGTCGTCCTGAGCGCTCTTCACCATCAGTTCCCTCACTGCCTGATGGATGGTGCGGAGATCCTTCACGTCCTCTGGTTTCATCTTCATACGACGTAGCTCGCATCGGGCTGTTTGAACTCGCCGTAGTCCTCGGGCTGGAACGCGCAGAGCAGCGTCGCGAGCCCTGAGGCCGGGTGAGAAGCCCAGTTGTGGAGGGGAACGTCTTGGTAGAGCTGCTCGTTGTTCGGGCCGCGCTGTCCTGGCACCGGCTTCTTCGTGTATTCGCGCAGGGCCGAGATGCCCAACTTGCACATCGTCTTGTGGATCCAACACTGGCGCAGTAGGAGACGGACGGTCGCATGCTGCTCGTGGAGCGGGATGGGAACGAAGGGGCGCTGACAATTGAACCCGAGGCTCGTGAACTGCTCCTCGACCGAGTACTGGGAGAGCATCGTGTGCTGGCTCGAATCGTACGGCAGCTTCATCACATCGTAGGTGTAGGGCTTCTCCCGCAGCACCTTGGCCCAAGCGTCGACCGTGCGTCCCGAGGCCTGTTCGAAGTCGATTATCCGGATCTCGCTTCCGATCACTTGGGCAAACCAGCAGACCGCCATGTCGGCGAATCCGAGGTCCCAGCCGCAGATGACTGGCTTGTTGGGCAGCCAGCTGACGTTGTCGGAGATGCGCGGCGGGTCCTGGGTCTCCATCCAGGCCAGCTGCTCCTTGTAGTAGGCGCCGACCAGCGATGCGTTGAAGCTGCAGTAGTACTCCTGCTCGAAGATCTCCTTCGGCAGCATCTCCTTCTCTTCAGCCAACATCTCCGGAGGCACGATGTTGGTGTCGTCGACCGTGAGGATCTCTGAGAACCAGCGGTCTTTGTGGCCGCGCGCGAACTCCAGAAGATCCCAGCCGTGATTGTGGCCGCGCGGGGTGTAGGGGAAGATCACGAATCCATCGTTGCTGGCGATGATCGGGGAGAGCAGTTCCCAGGCTGCCGGGTTCTGGAGCGGGTACTCGCTCATCACGAGCCCGACTGGATTCGCTCCGACTAGGCGATCGATCTCATCGGATCCGACAACTTGGAACTTGCTGCCGCCGTGGAGCTCCAGCTGCATCTGCTGTTCGAGCTTGCGCTTGATGGCGTCTTTGGGGAAGGCGTCGAGGAAGGGCCGGCCGCCGTGGTCCATCCCCTCCCAGATGACCCTGCGGCCTTGTGAGAAGGTTGGCAGAAGGTGCCAATACATGCCGGGACGGCGGAACGCCTCGGTCGCGATCCAGTTGAGCGCGGTGAGATCCTTGCCCGTACGACGATGCCAGACGAGGACAACTCTCTTGATGCCGTTCTCTAACGCGCCCCACGCTTTCTCTTGGTAGACGCGGGGGTGCCACAGGTGGGGCATCGCGATCTGGGGCATCGGGCTACTTCATGAAGCGCGTGCTGAGGTCGCCTGGGTTCTCGAAGCTGCTGTCCACCGGCTCTTCGTGGAAGTTGTCACGCGGAGTCGTCTCGTTGGCGGTGTACTGCTTGGGCGGCTTGTCGGTCGGCTTCTCGAACTTGGTCGAAGGCCCGCCGGTCGCGTCGCCGGTCTGTCGCTTGGGTTCCATCGGTGGCTCCTGCCTAGACGTTGAAGGATCGGCTGTAGGACCCGCAAACATTCCCGCCCCAATCCTCACTCTCGAGGTTCAGGGACTTGGGCTTGTTCTTGGCTGCCTGCTTGTCCTTGCCTATGGAAGGCGCGGGTTCTGCTTCGCCGTGCCCTGAGAGGGATCCTTCTTGTCCGATGGATGGGGAATCGAGGGCTCGACCTCCACCTCCTGACATTCTTCCGAATCCGGATGGTTTCTCTCGCATGGTGGTTCCCCCCCTTTGCCCAGCAGAGGTTCACTCACTATTTGGAGATCGTCAACTTCCATCGTGTGGGTTTCCCGCAACTCGTGGGCATTCCCACCCGCAACATTGGTGAGGATGACCTTCTCTTCGCGCCTGCCTTCGCCTATGAGCGTCTGGACGACGATCGTGAGCCCCGTATCGAGTTGGGCGATTTCCTTCGTTGCAGGGCGACCCTCGGCGATCTCAACCACATCCTTGGCGGCCTTGGCTCGGACTGACCACGGGACCTTCGCCTTGCCCCGGAGCGGATTGCCCTCGTCGTTGACGCTCTTCGCCCCCTGGACGAGGACTCCGACCATCTCGGCCGCGTGCTCCTTTGCGAGGGCTTGGATGTCTACGGTGTCCCCCTCATCGAGGACATCGTCGACTTCGGACCTGGGGCGAGATGGCCTCGGCATGGCGTGTCACCTGATTTCGAAGTGGACGAGGTCGTCGAACGACTGGCGCTCGAGGTCCCCACCGTCCCAGTTTCCGCCCCAGTATACCGGAATCCGCAGCTCGGAGGCCACGCCCCGAACGGTCCCGGCGAACCACGCGAATCGGTAGCGGTCGGTCCAGTCGATCGGGTACGGCACGACGTCGACAGCGTGGCTACGCGGGGTAACCGTCGACCGCCCGAGTCCGATGACGTCTTCCGCCCACGATCCCGTGTTGGGATCCACGCCACGCTCAAGCGGGGTGACGTTGCGGCAGTTGTGGAGCGATTCCGGCCAGTCGAGCTTCGAGTGGCCAGTTCTGAAGGCCTCGCGCTGCTCTTCCGGACCACGAAACCCACAGAGCACCGTGCAGTCCTGAATCTTCAGCACGCGATCGAAAAGCCTCTTCAGGTCCACATGGCAGGAATCGAGATTGATGGTCGACTGACGACTCCAAGCGTTCATCCCTTCCCCGCCGCCTTCTTCTTCGGCAGCTTCTGGCCGGTTCGCTCCTCGTACATGCGCTCCATCTGCCCGTCGAGGATCTCCAGCGTCACGAACGAGTCAAGCTCCACACGCTCCGCGGCGACGAATTCTCCATCCTCCGCGTCGCGTAGACTCTCGATCAGCGCGGGTCGAACCCTGCGAACATCGTAGATGTGAACGGTCTTGACGTGCTTTGTGGGCATTTCTGCCTCCTGTGGTTGACTTCCCCTGCAGGGCAATCTACATGTAGAGGCGGGTTCTGGCAAGAGGGGATCCTGAGAACGGGGAATCAGCCCCGTTTCCGATTGGAGGAAGAGATGGTTGGCAGAGGACGACACGACGAACCGCGAGACCCGAGACCCCTCATCCTGAAATCCCAGCGGCAAAGAGCGTGGCGGAACTTCTGGAAGAGAGTGCTACGGATGGCGCCGCTAGCCATAGCCTTGGGCGTCCTGATCGGGACAGTAATCTCGAACTGGATTGACGTCATCGACCTCGAATCCCGTATCGACGCCGTCGAACAGGTCCACATCCCATGATAGAGTTGAGCCCGTCATCGATCGGCGATGCGTGGCTACGGGCTCATGAGAAGTACGATGGGTCCACGTCATGAAGAAGCGTAAGCGACGTCTCGCCCCGGAACTCCTCCCGATCACCACAGCCGCTGGCCCGACACTCTGCGCAGGGGCGGGGTGCGGCGCTCCGGCAATGGTCTTCGTCCGGGGCGAGAAGTCCGTCCTCGACCGCCACTGTTTGCCATGTCGCGTGGTGAACATGGTCGATTCCTTCAACCAGTACTGGAAGAGACGATATGAACGAACTGTATGCCTCGGTGGATTCTTTGGTGCGTGAGGAGTGCAAGGGTGCTGCGTCATGGCTCTGGCTCGTGCCGTGGGTCATTGCGGCGGTGATGGGTGCGCTGTTCCTTGGGGCCGCCTCTGGGTGGGGACTGTTTTCGTGAGCTATCAGGGCAAGAGCTACGCACCCTCCTGGGCAAAGCCGCTGGCCCCTCCGAGAGAGATGAAGGAGCGGACGTACCCCTCCATCAAGGTCTTCCTCGAATCACAGAAGACTGTCGAGACATGCGCCTCCATCGGATGTGGAGAGGAGAGCCTTTCATTCAGCCGGTACTGCCAACGCTGTGCCGAAGAGATTCACGCGCTGTGTCCACGCAGCAACAACCAAGGAGAACGACCGTGAGCTTGAGGGGTATGAGCGACGAAGAGATCACCAACCGAGTCACCTACCATGCGCCGAGTGGGGATGGCATCGAGCGCCACGCTTCTCTTTCGGCGGCAATCCACATTGCGATTTGCGAAGTAGACGAGAATTGCCCGCTTGGTCGCGAGAAGAGCCTCGCCATCACCAAGCTCGAAGAGGCGAAGTTCTGGGCGAGCGCTGCGGTAGCCCGCAATAAGGCGACTCGCTGATGGCCACACGAGTACCCGAGTACAAGATCCTACTGCGCCGCTTCGTACAGACCCCAGACATCCCCGAGGCGAAGAAGCCGATCTGCGAGGCGTACTGGAACATGGCCGAAGCACTCGCGGATGGGATCAGGCCAGGCACGGAGCACCTGGTGGCCATGCGCAAGCTTCTTGAAAGTCGCGATGCTGCTATGCGGTGCAAGGCTGTGGGGGAGGCGTGAACGGAGAGCCCCCCGACCTCAAGACCCTGAAGCTCTTCTTCCCCCTTCTCTACGACCCCGACAACCCAATGTTCAACCGAGCCATCCAGAGGTGCGAGATGGAAACGCCCAGTAAGCCCACTGCCGAAGAGAAGATCACCGCGCGCGTCAAGGAACTGGAACTGGAACTCGAGGATTGGAAGACCGGGGCGGCAGTCGTGAATGGATTCAGGCTTGGGAGGGAAGAGGCCTATGCGGCAGTCGGCCGGCACCTCGAAAGGCTGCACCGGCTTGAGATCGTCACGACTCCGGAAACTGCCCTCGCCGACGCTATGGCCGAGATCTTGGCCCTCGTGCCACCGCCCGGTGAGTGAGGTGGATCGACTACGCCCTGATCGCCTTCAACTTCCTCCTCGCCTCGGATCTGCTCGAGCCCATCTTCTAGCCGGGGACTTGAGCGATCTGGGGAATGCGCGTATATTGGAGCCAGGTTGGTCGCCCTGAATGAGCATGCGCAGGACGGGTTCTTGCTACCATCGGCCGAGATGATGGGGCCAACCTGCATTTTCACCCGAGGAGGCTGGATGGCTGCCAACTCCACTTCAGGCAGGAAGAAACTCCCCCCCGAGGTTGCAAGAAGCGAGCCAGTCCGGCTCCTCTTCACCCAAGGCCAGGCCGAAGACCTCAAAACCATCGCCGATGCTTGGGGTGTGGGAATGGCCACGGTGTGTTTTGCCTTCGTAGCCAAGGAACTTGCAGAAATCCGCAAAATGCAGCTGAATCTGGGCTGTCTTGGCATAGAGTTTGCCGCCACATTGAGACTTTTGGAGGCTGAAGCGCTCCGGCAACCAGAGGTTGGCCCCAAGTGAATAAGAGCCTCCACCCGAATCGCACCCCGAAACACCTCATGAGGCTCCCCATCGGCCGCTTCATGGCGGTCGGAGAGCTCCGGCGCGTCGACATCGCCTCGCGGTCCAAAGTGTCGATGCCGAGCTTGGCGAAGGTTTGCACCGATTCGCCGATGCTCTACGGCATGCAGCTCGATACCCTCCTGGCGATCTCGAACGCTCTCGGGTGCTCTCTGGTCGAGCTCCTGCCCCAGTTGGCGAAGCGGCCGAAGACGGGTTTGCTCTGGGAGCGGGGGGTCTTTCGGGAAAAGGGAGACGATCCTCGCCTGAAGGAGACCCATACGTGAGATCTCTGGTTGCGTAGGCAGGGGAGAGTGTTCCAAGTGCAACAATTGGCTGCAGGGTGAATTCCACCTCTTGCCAGCC
Source organism: bacterium (assembly GCA_003354045.1). Taxonomy (GTDB): domain Bacteria; phylum Desulfobacterota; class Binatia; order UBA1149; family CAITLU01; genus PIVZ01. Next base: position 11,883 of record PIVZ01000002.1, on the reverse strand, counting down.
GCCGCCGCGCTTGGTTCACTCTTGGGATGAAGCGGATCCACGCCGACTCATTGGGGCCCCGAGACTACTCGACCTACGACCCTTGGGACGTGGCGCTTGGGGATACCGATTGGAGCGAGACCAAGGCGGGGCGGTCTGGGTACGGCGAGAACCAGGCCAGATACCGCTCCAACCCACACGGAGAGCAGGCCAGGCTCATCCACGCCGAAGAGGTGGATCTCAATGATATCTCGAGCCTCAAAAGACCCGTCCCTGAGATCCAGAAGATCACCACCGAGGAGAAGATGGAGAGGTGGAGGGAAGAACTCGGACGAGAGTGGGATCGGAAGTTCGCCCACATCTACGAACGCCGAACTGAGCCCGTATTCAACCGCCACGGAGAAATAGTTGGATGGCGAGAATCTCAATAAAATCAGGATGATAGTCTCTATAACAGCGTTAAAGTCACCCACCACACCCCTTGACGAATCCGCTCCAGATCGATAGTGGAGTACTCCAACCACGCAGTCCAAGTGCACCGGGTTTCCCAATTCCTGTTCGAGCTCGGAAAATGGGCCCTGCATCAACCCCTCCAAAACACCAGGTCTTCGGGAGGTCTAGAGGAGAGATGAACCACCTCATCAACCTCTTCAAATGGTGGATCAGGTAACTCGACCACCTCTGCCCCCACTGCACCAGAACGACTTCCCGGTGCATCCCTCCAGTGGACACCAAACCAGCAAATATCACCACAAGTACCCGATAAAACTCATGATCAGAAGGACATCTGCCTGGATATTTGGGGGAGTTCTGGGGCAGAGGGGATCCTGGATGAGTTCATACACAGACGGGTCCCACGCATAGGCGCCGGGCGCGCGTTGGGGCCCCAAAAAGGGGGTAGGGGGGGGTCTCCTGGCCCGACCCAAAGGGACCCGATCCGATCCCAGACTCAATAGGTTGACCCTCAGCCTCTCGTCACTGTCTACAGCACCTAGATCGAGTCGATTCTCAGTACATTCGACAGTCAACCTGTCTGCTCATCCCTTTATCAATGCATCTGGATCAAGGCATTTAGTTGAGTCGAGCTGGCCTCGTCCATCAATACCTCTCACCCTACCGTAGTAGTGCTTCCCAATAACCCACCCATTCACCGTACAATTCAACTAACGACTGTTCGTAGTGATTCACCCACTGCAGTACAGAAGCTGCACCCCCCTCGATCTACTCTCTCACTTCAAGTACCGGAGCGCAGATGAATGGGAGTTGATCTGGTACCTGTGGTTAAATCACCCCGCCACTTAAAGCTGCGCCTGCCTCATAGATTGGCACTGTGGAAGTTTGGTCGGATGCCGTAGAGAGTGTGGGCCGGGCATTGAAGCCCAGCCTTTGATCGGTCGAGAGAGACCACTGGAGAACCACCCAATGAATACCGCCATCAATTCAGATCCCATCTTCTCCCCCCTCGAACGCAAGATGCACCGCGAAACCCTGAAATATGCAGTGGGTCGTGCGATCTATTGTCAGGAATGCGGGACGGTTCTTGACTTTCGCAAGTGTACTCTCGTCACTCACAAGAACCCATCTTCTATGTCGATCCGGTGCACTTCGTGCTGGGATGGTGTTGTCGATCGGATGCCCGACGCTGCACAGGCTGAGATGGTGAAGTGCCGCGAGTCTGGTCAAGCGCTCTACGAGAACCATGTGATCGAGATAATTGACGGCCGTACTCTGGCCCGCTGTTCTCGGTCATGAGGCGCCGGGCTGAGGTAGTTCGTCAAATCCGTTCCGAGTGGCATGCGATCGTAAAGCGCTCCGGAGTATCGCGAGAGGCGCTCCGTTGCTTCCCATCGCATCGGGTGGAGATACTCGGAGCATCGGTAAAGACTCTGAAAGGCGACGCCATCGGGATCCTGACCGCGGTCGGCTATATGTCGCCTCATTCCGAGGCATTCGCTGGCACCTCAACTCCTCATCGGTCACTGTGTCCCAAGGCTGGCGAGTGCGGTGATATCTGTTTGGGTCACAATTCGGGCATGCTTTCAATGAGTCCCAGCAAGCGGGCGCGGCTCTGGAAGACGGCTTTGTTTCTCGGGTCTCGATCTCTCTTCGGTGAGCTGATAGACCTCGAGGTGCGGGCGCTCGAGCGAAAGGCCGATCGACTCGGGATGGTGCCAGCAGTCAGATTCGACGGTTCGAGCGATACTGGCTACGGCGCCATCCTCTCGACTCGCCACCCCAATGTCCGATTCTACGATTACACCAAAGTTGAGTCACGACTCGAGCGGTCTAAGAAACTCGCGAATTACCATCTCACCTACTCTTGGAGCGAGAAGTCTCGGAGCGTCCCTCGTGGATTCAACGTGGCCGTAGTCTTTGACTCCACCAAATCAGACGCGCTGCCCGCTCGATTCCGGGGCCGTCGGGTGATATCGGGCGACGAGACAGACGCCCGTTTCATGGATCCGTCGACCGTTGCGGTAGGGCTCTACTTCAAGGCAGCGGCCGACCGTGATGGCCACCGATCAAGGGCTGAGAGGTTTCTGCAGTCGAGGTGAGGCTGGACGATGGGCGCAAGAGGGTAGTGGGGGCTGCTCTCTTGTCCGATTGCGCAGTCGTGCGACGCTCGAAAGACGGGCGCAGCTCTGCCGATCCACAGACGGGCCCAGCCTGGTAGACGGGCTCGACCACTGCCATCAAGCTTGAGGGGGGTGAAGTGAAGCCGTACTACGACGAGGCTGGCATCACGATCTATCACGGCGACTGCCGGGAGATACTGCCAACGCTGCCAAAGGTGGATGCGGTGGTGACAGACCCGCCATATGGACTATCTGGGGTAGGGGCAAAGGCGACTCACGGACGCAGACGCCGCGTGGTTTTCTTTGAGAATGACGATATGTGCTGCGGCCTAGCCCATGTCGAAACAATCCGGCGAGCAGCGGAATTGACCGGCGCTCTGACCGTTTACGCATGGCTAGGCCACCAGCAATTTTCTCTCGCCACAAGCGTCTTTGAGGATGACGGGTGGATTACTAGGTTCCTCGTGTGGGCGCGTAAATGCCCTGCTCCGCCGCCACCTGGGGCGGGATGGCCTAGTGGCGCGAGCCTCTGCCTTTACGCATACAAGCCTGGGCGTGAGTGGGTGCCGAGCCCATCGGATACCCCGAGGTCTAATGTGATTGAGGCCGACGCATACAGACACGGGCAGCCGGGGAAAAATGGTCACCCAACGCAGATGCGTGAGTGCCTTGTCGCAATTCCAATTGGATGTTCGGTGCCCGAAGGCGGCACCGTCCTTGACCCCTTCATGGGCAGCGGCACCACTCTGCGCGCCGCGAAGGACTTGGGCCGCAAGGCCATCGGCATCGAGATAGAGGAGAAGTATTGCGAGATCGCGGCGGAGAGGATGGGGCAAGAAGTGCTCAACATGGGGGGTGCGCTGTGATGTGCCCTCACTGTGATGGGACCATCGGAACGCACCGAGCATGGGTGCACGACGTTCTTGAGAACGTGCCGAACAAGCACTGCTGCAAGAAGTCCGCTCAGGTGCAGTGGAGAGAGCGGTACAAAGCCGAGCACGGCACCAGTTACGACGCCGAGCGGGGCCGAGATCTACGGGGGACAGGTTGATGCCGGACAAGGATCGAGTAAAACGAGGAAAAGTCTATCAGGGCGACGGGCCGAGGGGAGAGGCGGGATGACGGTAGGCAAAGTCAGAACCCCAGCGAAAACCGAAGACCAGTCAGGCGGCCTCAAAAACTGGGGACAACTGCGGGAACTGAGATTCATCCGGTGGATCGGTACCGAAGGCAGCGGGACCTACGAGAAGAGAATGCGATTCAAGATGCTCAGTGATCAGGAGAAGAGCCTACGCCGTGTGGTGATCCTCGGCGGATATCTGCATGCGTTGCCTAATCGCGACAAGTGGTACCCCGGCAAAGTACGGGTTCATGAGCTTGAAAGTGCCGCGCTGTCCGCCATCCAAGAAGAGGCGGAACGCTGGGAGATCGACGTAACGAAAATGAACGGCCGGGAATCGTTGAAGGCGTACAAGACGTGAACGGCCGGCACGAAGGGGAGGAAAGACCAACGCTCCGGGAGGGCGGCGGGAGATGATCGATGCGCTCCGTAGGGTGAACCATATACTCGCAGAACATCACTACCTCGGCGCCACCCGTCGGGGTATCGCATGGTCGGATGAATATGGCGTGATCGTTCTCGCCAGCCCAACAGGCAGACGCCTCCCGACCGAGTGGTTGGAAATATCTAGATGGTGCATCGTGAGCGGCGCCACGAACGCCGGCACGCGTCAGTGGGGTGGGCTGCTGGGATGGCTGCGGGCGTGGAGCGGATCCCCGACAACCGTCGTGAGCTACTCAGACCCCGCAGTGGGGCATGACGGCGCATTGTACCGCGCGTGTGGCTGGGCCTGGGCTCCCACATGGCATCGCCTGCGCCCGCCCCCGAGTGGCAACGGCAACTGGGGTAGTGGGCCGCAAAGCGTAAAGGATCGCTGGGTATTTCCGCTTCGACCAGACTCGGCACGCGAGGGATGCCTCGCGGTGAGAGATACCACCCTGCGGAGACGATTCCCGTGGGCGGAGTATCGAGAGCCGCGTATAAAGCGGGGCCGGATCGTTCAGGGTAGCGGGGGTGGAGACTGGCGCAGATATCACGCGCTCCGGGAGGTAGAGGCCCCATGAAGATCAGGCCCACCGAGGAGCCTATCCCGATGGGCAGGATGCTGGCCAGGGCGATCATCGCAGCCACAACACAGGAGGGAACGACCAATGGGAATGGATGACCGACAACTCGCGGCCCACATCGCCGACCTGAGCGATCTGCTGGCGGGGATGAGCCACCGGCTCAAGTCTCCCGTCGACGAGACCGAACAGCACCACATCTCACTCGCCGCCCACCACATCGGCCAGTCGCTAAGGGAGCTCGCGGTGGTGGTAGACGGGCGGGCCAATCTCCCCACACCCCAGAAGACGGGCTCGGGTAATTGGACCCATTGACTCTCGTCTCCCGATCCCCTACACGTAGATGGGTGCGGCCACCTTCTTCACGAGGAAACTCCTCATCGAGGGACCGCCTGGGGGGGTTGGGTTGGCTTGGGCAATCTGGGCCAACGGTGGCTGCACATATGAACGTAGACGGGCGCGACGATGCCCACGGGAGGCAACATCATGGAAGAGATCAGTGGCGCGATGATGACAATGACCAAGCTCACCATCGATACCGTTCTTGGCTGGGGTCCTTGCGCGCCGAGCTACGACGGGCGAGAGAAACTACTCTCCATCACCGGGGGTCGTGAGGAGATCACTCTTGTCGAGGCTTGTGATCTGGATATCCCATGCGCTGACGTATTGTGGCTGTTGCTACGCGCCGAGGTGCTGGACGCGCGCACTGCGAGACTCCTCGCGGCAGATTTCGCCGAACACGTTTCGCACCTCTGGGTTGCTCCACCGGGCTGCACTTGGCAGCCCTCAGACACGCTTGACGTGGTGCGCAGCTTTGCGAATAACGAGGCCACATCGGAAGAGCTGGCGGACGCTCAGCAGGCGGCCAGGGCCGCCGCCAGGGCAGCCCGGGCCACCGCCAGTGCCACCGCCGGGGCCGAGGACGAATGGCAACTCATCCGCCTTCGCGAAGTACTCTCCCAATGAGGCCCCGCAACATCACCGAGAAGGCTCTGCCGCCGGGGATCCCCGAGAAGTTGCTCCAGAAGCTCAAGAAGACCCGCGACAAGGCGATGGTGGTTTTGATGTGGCGAGGTGGCCTCCGCAGCGATGAGGCGCGGTGCTTGAAGGTGGGCGACCTGAAGGAGCTGTCGGGCGGCCAGATCCGAGTTCGAATCGCCCGAGGGAAGGGCGGGGTGGCTCGAGATGTTCGAATCGGCGCGATTTACGCCAAGTTCATCACTCGTCAGGTCCGCCGCAGGAAGTCTGGCTGGCTGCTCGACACCTGCCACGGCCACCAGGCGGCGACCTCGACTTTCCGCAGGACTCTAAGCCGCATGAAGTACATCCACCCCGACATCAACCCCCACGCTCTTCGCCATTGTTGCGCGCGGGATCTGATGAAGGAGGGTTTCGAGGTTCGGGTGATTCAGAAGATTCTGGGCCACAAGAGCCTACTCACCACCCAGATTTACCTTGATGGATTGGCCATCGAGCAGTCTGCGGCGGAACAGATGGGAGCGAGGGACTGAGATGGCAATCAAGCACGAGCAAGTGGTAGACTTGAGCGATGGAGCGACCGTCGACCCCAACGACATGGCCCAAGAACAGCAACTCCACATCCTGATCGACCTCCGCGAGTCGATCGACAGGCTCGGCGACGTGGTGGAGGTGGTATCGAAGGCGGCGCTGCGGATCCTTGAGCCACAGTCCATCGCGGTGGACACGTCTCCGGAGATCACCCCGCCCTCCATCCTGACTGACTGGGAGACGCAAGAGCGCTGGATGAGGGGGGGGGCTGAGACGCTTAAGGTGCCATCCCATCTCCATGCGTCCATGGTCAACTACGTGTTGGATGGCGACGTATCGGGTCAAGAACGCGGATTCGTCGCCGCGCTATTCATGAATGATCTGAGACTGTTCTCCAGCGTCGTCGTCAGCAGCACTATCGACACTATCGACGACCTGCGGGCGACCATGACCTGGATCCACGTCCACGCCCCCGCCCAGTGCCGCGGTTCTCGCGAGGCGGTGGACTCTTGGATCAAGCTGGGTGGCATGAAGGGGATTGCGAAGTGAAACAGCGCTTCATCCTCACCAACAAGCAACTCTCCTTCCTGTCGAAGGTCTGCGAGTACCAGCGCGGGGAGGGGATCCACTCAGCCCACGACACGAACTCTCTCTACACGAGGCGAGTCAACGAGGCTTGGGACCTCATCGGCAAGCAGGTTGGGTTCGACGGGCGCACTGTGGACGAGGTCGATGGGATGGAGGCGAACCACATCTTGGCCGAGCCGGCAGTGCCCGACCAGGAGGCACTTGAGATGATGATGGACGAATCGGAGGAATCACATAAGCTGGCCGAGATGGTGGAGGGGGAGTAGATGGAGTGCGAAGAGTTGTTGGGGTGGCCCGAGGCGTTTGCCGTCGCGAGCGGGCTGTGGGCTGGGGCCTTCGTCCTCGTCGGATGGATCTGGTGCATGGTCCGATGAGGAAGGAAGACTTCACCATCGAAGCAGACGGGCGCTCGGTCTACGCTCGACTCCACGCGGTCGACCTCGAAGCAGCGTGCAATACCTACAGGTACGCCGACGACAACCAGCCCCGAGGCTACGTGCTGAGGTCGTGCAAGATCTCAAGGCGCAAGAAGGGCGGGAAGCTGCGGTTCGTCGAACTGCACTACGTGAATACGTTCAGCCCTGAGCCGGATTGGGCGGTATGGGTGGGGATACTTCAGCCTGAGCGTATGGTAGCCAAGGGACTCGATCCTCCGGACCTCTCAACTCATACACGTCCAGCGTCACGAAGCCATTCTTCGGAGGGGCCTTCACCCATTGGTAATCCTCGTGGATGATCACTCCTGGGTTGTCGTCCAGGATGACATGCAGGTTGAGGCCGTCGACGATCGCCTTGAACGAGTACCAGACGTTGATCCGGTCTGGTCTACTCGACGAGTGGCGTTCGCCCCGCACAGCGGCATACAGGAGCGGAGATGGGGGTGGGCCACCGGAGCAGAGAACCTCTTCTCGGACCCGAGAGTGCCAGAATGTGCGGTATTTTGCCCTCGCCCACCTCTTCATGACGTCGGCTTGGGTCTTGGGTAGCGGCTGGTCGTCGAAGCGGAGGTGCCAGACCCGCAGATCACTCATCCCCTGGCTTCTGATCGGGTCTAACATCGCGATCCGCGAGCTCGGCGCGAAATGACTTCAGCGTACCCGGCCAAACGAAGGCCATCTGCTCTCCGATCTTGGACCGCTCACAGACGAAGTGGACCGGCTCGATCGGCTCGGTGGGGATCTTCGGCTCGTTCGCTTTGATCTTGCAGATGACGAGACGGTCCTTGCCGCGCCTCATCGTCACTGTGCAGCCAAACGTGATGTCCTTCTCGGTTCGGCCCAATGCCTCGCCCATCACAGGCAGGAAGGTTCTCGAGATCTTCGCGAACTCGGAGCCCAGGCGGGTTGCGATCTCCCGGTGGTTCTCTTCGTGGAGTTGCTCCTCGGTCTTCGTCTCTTCAGAGTTCCCCAAAGTGTCCCCCTCCTCCGTCCACCGCCACCAGCCGCGGGGTGAAATGTTCAGGTTCGAACCTCCCAATCTTCACATTGCGTCCCAGCTTGCCCATCGCACCGCCACTTGGACCGAGACTCGTACGCCGAGACTTGACCAGATCCATCATCACCACCACGTCGGAGTCCTTCGCGCTCTTGATCCGCATCACGACGTCAGCCCAGAACGGCAGAGCCTCGCCCTTCGCATTGCCTGACTTGTTCGTCTCACTCGTGATCATCCAACTCACATCAGCCCCGGAGATCCGCCTGCTCAACATCGCCCAGATCCCAAACTCCTTCAGCGTCTTGAGGTAGTCGCCAGAGCCGAGGTTCACGATTGAGTTGATCGAGTCCATGCAAACGAGTAGTGGGATATCGAGTCGCTGGTCGAGCACCCCGAAGATCTCCGCAGTGAGTGACGCGGGGTCCTGGCCTTTGCCAACGTGGATGAAGTGGAAGTTCTCGAAACAGTCGGCCGCACTTGGGTGAGCCTCAACGTAGGTATTGAAGCGATACGCGAAGCCGTGGATGTCATCTTCGGCACATAGGTATACGACTTGCCAATTCCCACTCGCCGCCGCCTCGATCGCAGATGCGATACACAGCATGGTCTTGCCCGCGCCCTTCTCCCCAACGATGACACTCATGCCGTAGAACCCGCCGCATTGAGTCTCGATGTAGTCGAGCGTCGAGGGCCATTGCTTCAGATCCTCTTCGGGGGGTAACTCGCCCATGTTGTAGTACGTGTTCTCGGTTCTCAGTTGCAGGGCTTCGTGGAGTGCCTTGCAGGCTCTTAGCGTGGCGGTGGGCTCGAGCCCAAGCAGAAACCGATCATGGTCTGACAACACACGTACTCCTCATAGCAGCCGGGTTACCTGTTCACGAGTTGGAGGAAGTGGTTCGGCGTCTCAGCCCGCTCCTCTGCATCGTCTGAGAGTTGCGCTTCGAGCCTGCGGGTCTCGTCGAGGTCTTCGATGGCAACGCGACGTTCGATAGCCGCATCGATCTCGCTCTCCCACACACGCGCCCACCACGAAGCGATGGCCTTCTTGTGGTTGCGGTATCCGCTGGCCGAGTACGAGGGCCACTTCAGATCGAACCAACTCTCAACATCTGCGGCGGTGAGTTCTCGGCCGTGGGGTCGGACGTCAGCCAGCATCTGCCAGAACTCCGGCTTCATGACAGGCTTCTCACTCATCATCGATCTCGGAGTACTCGCGACACCAGTCCTCCGCCATCACGACAGGCCACAAGGCATTGAAGAGCGCGTTGTCTGGGCGTAGTACAGGAGGCCTCGCTCGACACTCGAACACATCCTCCCCTCCTGGCGTGACTCCACCCGCGGACCAATCACAATCGCAACACATCCGAATCTTCGTCGTCATGCCTTGAAGATCTTCAGCGTAGTACCAGGCACGAAGTCCTCGAAATCCAACATCGGGAAGAACACCTCCATCAGGCGCACCATTGTAACCGCAGTTACCTTGGCGGGGACAGTGGGGCGAGTTGCCCCCTCCCCCAAGAGGTTTCGGATCGACTGGTCGGTCACATGGCACCGGCGTGCGGTCTCTGCAATCTCCCAGCCCTTCGTTTCCATGGCGTCGCGTAGTTTCTTCATTGCGCCGAGCTTACCCTACGTGTAGAATGGGGTCAACTGGAAGGGGATGTGACGATGGATGATGAACAGGACAGGACCGAACGAGCCGCTATGGCGACCGCTCTCGCGAGCATGCAGGCCGAGTTCAAGACGGTCAAGTGCAACCGCGAGGTCACCGTGAAGATGAAGGGTGGTGGCTCGTTCAGCTACAGCTACGCGACCTACGACCATCTGCTCGATGAGGTGAGGCCGCTTCTCGCGAAGCACCACTTCTCTTTGACGAACTCCACTTCGATTCGCGATGGAAAGCTCTCGCTCAGGTCATGCCTCATGTACGAGAACGGGGAATCAATCTCCTCAACCCTGCCCGTGAAGGGGACCGGCAACGCCCAAGATCTCGGCAGCGAACTCTCCTACATGAGGCGGTACGCTGCGGCCTGCATCCTCGGGGTGGCATTCGAGGAGGAGGACGACGACGCGAACCCCGCCCGCCGCCCGCCGGAGCCCGCCGCTGGAGCCCCTGCTCGACAGAAGAGGCAGGACCCCCCCGCCCCCCAAGACGACGCAGTGATCCGCGGCCGTCACCTGTGGGCGCAGACCAACACCACCGGAGAAGCGTGCGGACTCGACAGACCTGAGCGTGAGACTCTCCTCCGCTCGGTGATAGACGAGTTGCTCGGGCTGGACGACGAAGGCAACAGCCGCAGCACGAAGACGATCACGGAGAAGGAGCACGTCAAGCTCATCGACCGCCTCAAGGAAATCGCGGCCGAGAACACCCCACCGGAGGAGAACTGAGATGGCAACCCACAAGAAGTACCGCAACTCGAAGGGCGAGATAGTCCCCGGCGTCACCACCATCACGAACAGGTTCAAGGAGTCGGGTGGCCTGATGTTCTGGGCGAACCAGGTTGGCTCGGGAGAGCACCCTGTATGCGCTGACCAAGAGCGTTGCGCTCAGTGTGGTAAGCGGGAGGGGAAGTCCCACAATGCCGTCGCAGGCGCCGCTGCAGACACGGGGACGTACGCTCACGACCTTATCGACGTCTGGGTGACCGGGGTGCCGATGGCGAACAATAGCGACTACGACCACCTCACCGTGGAGCAGGTCGAGCAAGCCGAGAACTGCCTCGACCAGTTCAAGCGCTGGTATGACTCCCAAGGCCTCACGCCACTCGCGACCGAGCTTCCACTCATCTCCGACAAGCACAACTTCGGAGGCCGGATCGACTTCGTGGCGCGCGACAAGGAGAACCGGCTCGTCGTCCCCGACTGGAAAACTTCGAACGGGATCTACGCAGACCACCTCGTACAAGTTGGCGGCGGGTACACCATCCTGCTTGAGGAGAACCAAGACGACCTATTCGGTCCCGTCGACGAGGTCCACATCCTGCGCTTCAGTAAGGAGATCGCTTCGTTCGAACATCGCAGCTGGACACGCGCTGCAGTTCAGCCTGCAATCGACTACTTCCTGCAGATTCGGAAGGCATTCGATGGGGCCAAGGCAGTCAAGGCGCTGCTCAAATGATCTGGGAAGTTGACGGGGGGAGCGAGTGATGGAAGTAACAATCGACACGCTACGCACCGACGTAACTGCCTGGAACGCACACCGCGCAGATGGTGGTGCGATCCCGGACCTCCTCGAGGCGGACCTCAGCAGGGCGAACCTCCGGTGGGCGGACCTCAGCGATGCGAACCTCAGCGATGCGAACCTCAGCGGGGCGGACCTCAGCGAGGCGAACCTCAGCGAGGCGAACCTCCGCGGGGCGGACCTCAGCGAGGCGAACCTCAGCGAGGCGAACCTCCGGTGGGCGAACCTCATCGATGCGGACCTCCGGTGGGCGGACCTCAGCGAGGCGAACCTCAGCGGGGCGGACCTCAGCGGGGCGAACCTCCGGTGGGCGGACCTCAGCGAGGCGGACCTCCGCAGGGCGAACCTCCGGTGGGCGAACCTCATCGATGCGGACCTCCGCAGGGCGAAAGGATTCCATCTACTGCCGGTCGCCGATCCTCGCGGCTACTCGTTTGCGCATGCAGTTCTCTGCGCTGACGGCGAATGGCGGATACGCGCAGGCTGCCG
>PIVZ01001516.1 GCA_003354045.1 bacterium | reverse complement strand
GTGACACGGTTCCTCGAGGAGCGCGGTTATCAAGTGGCGCCGGTCACGATCGACAGTGACGAATGGATGTTCGCCCGTGTCTATGCGCAGGCTCTCGGACGGGGCGACAGCCTGACCGCGAGCAAGGTCGGCACGAGCTACTTGACCTTCATGACCAGCGCCGTCGCTTTCTACGAGACCTGGTCGGAGGAAGTGCTCGGCTACGAATTGCCGCAGGTTCTCCTCCTGCACGCCAACGAACTCAATGCGGATTGGATCGGTCGGCTGGCCGAGATGCTGAAGGACCGTGGCTACGCGTTCGTGTCGCTGGAAAAGGCCCTCGAGGATCCGGCCTACCAGCTGCTCGACGACTACGTCGGTCCGCGGGGATTGTCCTGGCTACATCGTTGGGCGTTGTCGAAGGGCATGCAACTCCGGAAGGAACCGACTGCTCCAGGCTGGGTAGTGGAGCTGTATCAAGAAGGCTGAGTTCGGAACAGGAGCGCAAATGGCCGTGGTCTTCGTGGTTGCAGGATGTCCGGCGGCCGATGGTCTCCACGGGGAGAGCTGTTTGCTCATGGTACGAGAGCCTCCGGCATGGATCGCAG
>PIVZ01000124.1 GCA_003354045.1 bacterium | reverse complement strand
CGGCCGGCTTACGCTGCCCCAAAAGGGGGGGAGCGTAAATATGAGGCTACAAGAGGCACGGGCCGCCCCGGGGCAGGCTCACTCGAAGGTCCAGAAGTGAGCCGTCCGGGCCGTGATGCGCAACATCGGGTGGCTTCCCACTTCAAGGTCCATGCTGCGGTACTGCGGGTACTTGGTCTGGAGCGCGGCAAGCACCGCGTCGTACTCGTCCTCGTGATCGACGATCTCGGCTTCCCCCCTGATGAGCACGTAGGCGAGCTGACGCCAATCGTCGTCATAGTGATCCACCAGCACCGCCACGCGAGGATTGGCGGCGATGTTGCGCAGGCGCTTGAGGCCCTTCAGGGTCGCCTTCGGTTTCTCGTCCACGACCGAGTAGATGCGCTCGTCGATTAGCACGTAGCAGATCGGAACCGCGTGCGGCTCGCCCGCTGCATCGGTGGTGGCCAAACGCGCGACGCGGCAACTCTCGACGAACTCGCGCGCTCCCGCTGGCCAATCCATCGGCGCGCTACCCTTGCCCGGAGCCGCCGCTCGGCGGCCCCTCCAAGAGCTTGCGCGAGAGGAACTCCACCACCGCAGCACAGAAGGCGTCGTTGCGGTCGCCGGCAACCATGTGGGAAGCACCCTTGACGTCCACGTACTCGCACCGGGGCACCAGCTCGCGGAACTCGCGCGCGTTCTCCTCACTGACGATCTCGCTCATACGCCCGCGCACGAGCAGTAGCGGAACGCTTATCGACGCCGCAGCCCGGCACATGCGCTCGGGAAAGTCGGCGCGGTGCGCTTCGGGCGCCCGCTTTTCGAGAAACTTGGGATCCCAGTGCCAGCGGTAGCGGCCGTCCTCGTGCAGGCGCAGGTTCTTGGCCAGGCCGCTGGTATCGCTAGGGCGTGGGCGATGGGGCAGATACTCGGCCACCACGTCTGCGGCGTCATCGAGCGAATGGAAACCGTCCGGCCGCGCGCTCATGAAAGCGACTATGCGCTCGAGGCCCTCGGGTTGCAGCCTGGGCGTAACGTCCACGAGAACCACCGCGCTGGCGCCACCGGGGTGGGCCTCCCCTTCCAGGACCAGACTGGTAATCCCGCCGAGTGAAGCACCTACCAAAGCCGGCCGGCGCTCGAAACTGGAAACGACCAGGTGCAGGTCCGCGGCGTAGGCGGCCACCGTGTAGTCGCCATCGTCGGCCCAGCCGCTCTCGCCGTGGCCGCGCATGTCGAGAGCCACGGCGTAGAAGCCGGCCCGCGCCAGGGCCACCCCGGTACCTCCCCAGGCGTGGCGCGTCTGACCGCCGCCGTGCAGTAGCAGGACCGGCGGCGCGGCCGGATCGCCCCATGCGTCGGCGACCAACCGTAAGCCTTCCTGCCCCTCGAATTCCCGTACGATCGGCGCTACGGCCTCGCAGGCCACGCCGTTGGCAGATGCCATGGATACTCCTGATTCAAAGTCTCTACCTCGAAAGGTTAAAGCTCGACGCAAGGACGCTAGACGCGGCGCCCGATTGCGTCAAACAGACCCCTGCGGCCACTCCTAGTCCGGATACAAGCGCGCGATGAGCTCGGCACGCTTGAGCTTACCCGAAGCCGTGCGCGGCAACTGGCTTGTGGGCAAGATCTCGCGAGGGACTTTGTAGGCGGCAAGGCGGCGCCGGCACCACGCCGTCAACTCATCGGCATCAGAGGCGAAGTCGGCTGCCGCGGCCGTCGTCGGCTCGCGCATCACGACCACAGCCATCACACGCTGGCCCCACTCCGCGTCGGGTACACCGAACACCGCCGCCTCCGCAACGTCCGGGTGGGCGAGCAGTACCGCCTCCACGGCTGCCGGAGACACGTTCTCGCCGCCGCTGACGATGAGATCGGTGCGGCGTGCCTCGACATAGAGGTTGCCGGCCGTATCCTGCCAGCCGATATCGCCGGTGCGCAGCCAGCCATCACTCAGCACCGCCGAAGTTTCTTGCGGGCGCCCGAAGTAGCCGGCCATGACGCTGGGGCCGCGCACCATGATCTCCCCCCACCCGTTCTCGTCGGCCCCGTCTATGGCCACGGCTGCACCCGCGAGCGGTTTACCGACAAAACCGGCTGCCGGCAGCTCGGCACCGGGACTCACCGTGCATAGCTGGGAAGCGGTCTCGGTAAGCCCGTAGGTCGGTGCCACCGGCATGCCCACGGAACGCGCCTCGGCCACCAGGGATGGCTGAACCGGACCGCCGCCGAGCAAAGCGCAACGCAGGTGATTCGGATAGGCTCGGCCCGCGTTCTCCTCGAGCATACGGCCGAGCATGGTCGCGACCAGTGAGACCATGCTCGCACCCTGCCGGCGTATGGCCAGGTTGGCTTCACGGGGGTCGAACCCCGGTTGCAGCAAGACCGCCGCGCCGTCGAGAACGGCGCGCAGTAAGATGGCAAGCCCGCCCACGTGATAAAGCGGCATGACGGCCAGCCAACGATCGTCGCTGCCATGGCCAAGTCGCTCCCGCGACGCGCGAGCACTTGCCTCGTGGTTGCCGTGGGTGAGCATCACGCCCTTGGCGCGCCCTGTCGTACCCGAGGTGTAGACGATGCTGTGTAACTCGCCGGGGTCGAGCGTGGCGACCACCGGATCGCCGCGACCCGAGCCTGCGGCATCGAGCTCCGCGCCGGTCTCGACAACGCGCACGCCCGCACGTCCACCTGCTCCGGCCTCGCCTACCCTGCCCGCATGCCCGGCATCGACGAGCACCAGACGCGGCTCGGCGTCGTCGATGAGCTGAGCGAGCTCCGTGCCAGTGAGCCGCGTATTGAGGGGCACGACGGTGGCACCGATGCCTTGCACGGCGTGCAGGGTTTCGACGAAGCGCGGCGACGCGTCCATGACCGTGGCCACGCGGTCGCCACGTGTTACACCCAGGCCGGCCAGCCTACCTGCGACTGCATCTGCACGAGCGACGAGTTCGGAGTAGATCAACGTCCGATCGTGCCAGAGCAAGGCGGGGGCATCGGGAGTCCGTCGCGCCCTCTCCCACAGCCACGGACGGGCGGTGTTCATGAGAGAAGCGTGACTCCCAGCCCGGGGCCGCTTACCTCAACCTGCGGCTGCGCACACACGCGCCCGCGCGCAACTATGTCGTCGGCTAGCAGAGAGGCTCCCCCCAAGCCCAACGGACCGGCGTCGAAGCCGAGGGCGGCAGCAACCTGAACGGTGGCCTGCATGCCGATCGAGCTCTCGATGGAATCCGTCATGACCACGGCCAGGTGCGCATCGTGGGCTGTGCGCGCGAGTTCCATCGCGCGCAATGGACCGCCCACGCGGGCCAGCTTGAGGACCAGTACGTCGGCCGCCCCTGCCTCGATCACGCTGGCGAGGTCGTCTGCGCAGCGGACCGACTCGTCAACGGCGATGCGCACGGCGACACGTTCTCTCAGCCCTGCCAGGTCGGAGCGAACAGACGATGCGAGCGGCTCTTCGATAAAGTCGGCGCCCACTCCGGCAAGGGCCCCGAGAGCGTTCACCGCCTGCTCGAAGCCCCAAGCACGGTTCGCGTCGAGACGCAGTCCGATCTTCGGCCCAACGCGGCTGCGCACGGCCTCGGCAATGGCAACGTCGCCCTCGAGGGACCGCCCTCCCACCTTGAGCTTGAGGCAGCGGAAACCTCGCACCACCAGGTCCGCCGCGTTGCAGGCTGCATCCTCGGGCCCCTCGGCAACGAGCAGCGCCGAGACCGCCTGCGGAGCCGGCCCGTCGGCGCCGAGAAGCTCTGCAACGCTCAGCTCACGCGAGCGAGCCAGCAGGTCGAGCAGCGCGGTCTGCACCGCGTTGCGCGCAGCGGGCGGCAGCTCGGCCAGCACCCCGCGGCTCGCCCCGGCGGCGTCGAGAAGCGCGGCCTCGTCGGTCGCGACCGCGTCGCCGATCGATAGCCCACCGTCGGCAACTGTGTGTGCAAAGCGACGAAGCGCGGCGATGGATCCATCGAAGGACTCGCCCGGCAGCCAGTCCGGCGGACTCGCCTCACCGAGGCCCACCAGCCCGCCGGAAGAAGCGAGACGTAGAACCGCCACTCGGCGCCGTTCGATCGCGCCCGTGGAGCCGACCAGCGGAGCACGCAAGGACAATTGCCGTTCGCGCACCTCGGCGCCGACGATCGCTACCTGCCCCTTCACGCTCGCCATCGCCACGTCACCCCGAACTCCGTGAGCTTGCGCGCCGGTCGCAATTTCCATGTGCAGCTCTCACAGCAACAGACCAACGGCCAGCAGCATGCCGAACACCAGATGCAGACGGGCGGTGCCGGCCAAGCTCGAATTGAGAGCCGCCCCATCGCGCACGGCCACACCGCGCGCCTCGAACACGGCAAGCGGAAGCGCCAGGCCCGCTATCAACGGGCCGAGCCCGGCCACCCCGGCGAGCAACGGTAGGCACGCCAAGGCAAACACAAGTAACGCGTAGTACTCGACTCTGGTCGCTCCCGCACCGAGACGGACGGCCAGGGTACGCTTGCCCGCCTTGCGATCGGTCGGTATGTCGCGAAGATTGTTCACGACCAGTATCGCAGTGGCCAGGCAGGCCACCGGAAGCGAGGCCAGCACGGCCAGCCGATCGACGGCACCGGTCTGTAAATAAACCGTTCCGGTAACGGCCACGACACCGAAGAACGCGAAGACAAAAACGTCACCGAGCCCGACGTAAGCGAGCGGATACGGCCCGGCGGTGTAGGCAATCGCACAGACGAGCGCCGCCACCCCAATGAGCAGAATCGGCCAGCCGCCGACCGCGACGAGAAAGACACCGGCCAGCGCGGCGGCGGCCAGCACCAACCACATTGCACGGCGCACGACGGTAGGCTCTATCAAGCCGGCCTGAGTTACCCGCACCGGCCCGAGACGATCCTCGCCGTCGGCACCGGCCAGGAAGTCGTAGTAGTCGTTGGCAAGGTTGGTGCCTATCTGAATGAGCACTGCCGCGAGCAGCGTTATTGCCGCGACCGTCAAATCGACCGGTCCCGAACGGCTCGCCGCCGCTACACCAACCAGCACGGGAACAACGCCGGCCGGCAACGTGCGCGGGCGCGCCGCCTGCATCCACAGGCCGAGACGGCCGGTCGTAGATGCAGACCCCGCTCGCGGCGCTGCTTCGGCCTCTTCGGTCACGGCAGGCGGGTAAAGCGCGAGAAGTCCGGCTTGCGCTTCTCGTTGTATGCGTTGCGCCCTTCCTGCCCTTCCTCGGTCATGTAGAAGAGCAGCGTGGTGTTGCCGGCAAGCTCTTGGATGCCCGCCATGCCGTCGGTCTCGGCATTGAATGAAGCCTTCAGGCAACGCAGCGCAATGGGGCTATGCGCGAGCATTTCGCGGCACCACTCGACGGTGGTCTCCTCGAGCTCGGCAAGCGGCACGACCACATTGACCAAGCCCATATCGAGGGCCTGTTGGGCATCGTATTGCCGGCACAGATACCAGATCTCGCGGGCTTTCTTCTGCCCGACCAGACGCGCCATGTAACCGGCGCCGAAGCCGCCGTCGAAGCTGCCCACGCGTGGGCCGGTCTGGCCGAAAACGGCGTTGTCGGCGGCGATCGTCAAATCGCAAACGATGTGGAGTACGTGACCGCCACCGATGGCGTAGCCGGCCACCATGGCCACCACCGGCTTGGGCAGGCTGCGAATCTGCTTTTGCAGGTCCAGTACATTCAGGCGCGCGACGCCATCCGACCCCACATAGCCTTGATCACCCCGCACCTTTTGATCCCCGCCGCTGCAGAAGGCCTTGCCGCCCTCTCCCGTGAGGATGACCACGCCCACCTCGGTGTCGTCACGCACGCGGGTGAAGACATCGATCAGCTCGATGATCGTCTGCGGTCTGAACGCATTGCGAACCTGCGGGCGGTTGATCGCCACGCGGGCAATGCCCTCGGCCTTGGCGAAGGTAATATCCTCGTACTCATGTGCTGTCTGCCACTCGATAGACACTGATTGGCTCCTTTATCTATTGGCGTTAAGTCCCTAACGTTCTTGAAGAAAATCCAACACGGCCGCTGCGAACTCCGGCCCCTTTTCGAGATGCACGTTGTGGCCGGCTCCGGCTACGACCACCAGCCGTGCGCGCGGCATGCGGCGCTCGAGATCGGCCGCTATGCCCGTGAACTTGGTGTCTGCGCCACCCGTGACCAGCAGTACGGGAATGTCCAGCTCCCCGAGCCACGGCCCCAGCCACGGCTGCGAGCCCAGCCCCATCCCGCGCAGGTTCGCGGCCAGTTCACGCGGATCGCAGGCAAGCCGTTCGCGCCTCAGGGCGGCCCGCATCGACGGATCGAGGCGGCGCTGCGACGCGAACAGAGGCATGTTCTCCCAACGGTCTACGAATGTCTCGATGCCGTCGGACTCGAGCAGTTCGGCCCGCCGCTCATCCTGCGAGCGCCGCTCGAAGCGAGCCGGGGGATCCTGGAGGCCCGCGGAGGCGCTTTCCAGGACGAGGCTGCCGACACGGGCGGGCCGCGTCACCGCGACATAGAGAGCCAACCTTCCGCCCATCGAGTAGCCCGCCAGAGCTGCCCGCTCTATGTGCAGCCAGGCCAACACCCGTTCCACTCGATCTGCCGCCGCTTCCATGGTGTAGCCCGCCGCATCGCAGCCCTCTGGGGTCGCGCCGTGTCCGGGCAGGTCCAGGGCAACGACTCGATAGCGTTCGGCCAAACGCTCGCGCACACCGGCCCAGCTTTCCCCGCTGCCGGCGAAGCCGTGTAGCAGAACCACCGGAACTGAACGGGAGCTTTCGCCACTATCCCAAACCGAGCAGCTGCCCGCCGCCAGCGGAACTTCGTGGATCACTCTCCCGGACCCCCGATAGATGAAAGGCCCGCAAGCGCAGCCTCGATCAGACCCGCGTGGGTTTCCCTGTTGGCCGCACGCTCACCTGCAATCTCCGCAATGTGAAGGCCGCCGCCTTCAAGCGCAGCCAAGGCAGCGGTCGAGAAAGATGACCAGGACGAAACCTTCGTGTAGTTCGCGTCGCACAGAGATGCGACCGTCTCCAGCGTCAGGCCGTGAGGTGTCGAGAAGTACGCCTGGTACTTTTCCCCCAGCCCGGCCTGCGGGAGGAAAGAGAATATCCCTCCGCCATCGTCGTTGATCACCGTCACCAGAGCGTGGATCGGGTAACGCGCGGCAATCTGCAACGCGCCGAGGTCGTGCAGAAAACTGAGATCGCCGAGCACCAGTACGGTCGGCGCCTCACGCACGGCGGCCGCACCGAAGGCCGTCGAGAGCACGCCGTCAATGCCGTTTGCGCCGCGATTACACGAGATCTCCAGTTGCCGGCCGGAGTTGCCGAGAAAGGTATCCACGTCACGCACGGGCATGCTGTTGCCGACGTGCAGCGCCGCACCGTCCGGCAGTAACGCGTGAAGCTCGCGAAAGACCCTGCCGGCAAACAGCCGCTCGTCTCCGTCGAGAAGTCCGTCGAGACACCTGCGTACGGCACCGCCGGCCGCCGCCCATTGCGCGGTCCAACCGCGGCACTCCAGCGAGGGAGTCAGTAGCTCGGCGAGGTCACGACAGAGCGCGGCCGGCTCGGCGCGCAGCATCTCACCGCGCGCGTGCAAGGGGTCAGGCCAGCCGGCCTCGGCAACTCGAAAATGCGGGGCCTCGCCGGTGGCGGCCAGGAACTCCTGGAGGGGCTTGGAGGCGGGCAGCCGGCCGAAGCGCACGACGGCGTCGGGCCGACAGCGCCGGCGGAAATCCTCGTCGCGCAGGAGGACGTCGTAGCAATCGACGACTCGCTCGCGGTCGTGGTCGCCGTGGCGCAGCCCGGACAAAGGGCAGGCAAGAATAGGCCAGTCGAGCGAGGCGGCCAGGCCTGCGATTGCCGGCGCGGCGCCAGCGTCCCCACTACCGGGACCGCACACGATGAGGCCACGCCTGAAGCCGCTCAGAAGGTCGGCAATATCTTCAAGTTCTACTCGAGATAATCGGCGCAACCCCTCTCGGATAAGGACATGAGGCTTGCCCGCCTGGGTTCCCAGCGTGTCGGCGTCGCGACTCTCTCCCTCCTCCCCTACCACGACGAGCGGCTCACGCGCCGGCAGGTTGAGATGCACGGGACCGCGCGGGGAACTGCCGGCGGTGGCCGCTGCCCGGCAAGCCACCGCGCGGTAGAAACCCTCCAAATCGAGACCCGCGCCCGGCGCAGGCAGGTCGCAGGCCCAGCGCACGTGCGAGCCGAACAGACCGACCTGATCGATGGTCTGAGGGGCACCACAGTCGCGCAGTTCGGGCGGCCGGTCGGCGGTCACCACCACGAGCGCGACGCCCGAGCCCGAGGCCTCCACCACAGCAGGCAGGAAGTTGGCCGCCGCCGTTCCCGAGGTACACAGCAACAACACCGGCCGGTCGCTCTCACGGGCCATACCGAGAGCGAAGAAGGCCGCGCTGCGCTCGTCGTTTACGACCCAGGTGCGCAGTGCCTCGCTGTCGGCCAAAGCCAGAACCATGGGCGTCGAGCGCGAGCCCGGACACACGACAGCCTCACACAGGCCGCTGGCGGCGAGTTCCTCTACCAGCCAACGGGCGGCTATGAGATTCGGCTCAGGCAGCGCGTACATCGGCGGCCCCGTCCAGCGCGCTTCGCATCGCGAGCATCTTGCACTCGACCTCCTCGAGTTCGAGGTGCGGCTCGGAGCCCTCGACGATGCCGGCCCCGGCCCAGGTCGTGGCCTTGTCGCCTGCAAGCAGGGCGGCGCGCAGCGCTACCGAGAACTCCCCTTCGCCGCCGGCGGCAAGCCAACCCACGGCGCCCGTGTACCACCCTCGCCACGGCTCCTCGTCGTCGATCAACCGGCGCGCCGCGTCCGTGGGAACCCCGCACACCGCCGGCGTCGGATGAAGGTTGCTTGCAGCTTCGAGAACCGCGAGCGGCCGGTTTATGCGAGCGCTCACGCGAGTGCGAAGGTGGAGGGCCTCCGGGAGGCGCAGGACTTCCGGCTCCGGCTGCACTTCGAGTGAACTCGACAGCGGGCCGACGGCCTCGGTAATCGCATCGACGACCAGTGCGTGCTCGCGGCGGTCCTTGAGCGAGGCAAGCAGGGCATCGCCGAGCTCATCGTCACGTGCCGGAGTCGAGCCCCTCTCGGCCGAGCCGGCCAATGCATCCGCACTGAGCCGGCCGTTCTCGACGCGCACCAGCGACTCGGGGCTGGACCCTATGAAGTGTGAACCTTCGCCGCTCATCCAGAAGCTCGCACAATGAGAGCGGCCGGCCCGCAAGCGCGCCAGCACGACATCGGGTAACGCCTCGTCGTCAAGAACGAAGCTTCGCTCGCGCGCCAGCACGACCTTTGCGACGCTGCCGCGCTCTATGAGGTCGAGGACGCGGCGCGCACGACGCGTCCACGCTGCCGCGTCTTCGGAATCTAACATGCGCTCGACCGCCGGCTGCCGATTCCGCACGCGAGCGGCCGGCCGCGCCTTCGTCGCATCGGCGAGCAGGCTCTTGCTGAGAGCTTCACCGCCCTCCTCCCAGGTAAACACCGTGCGCACCGACTCACCGCGCTTTACCCACATGACACGTGGCACGACGAAGCGTAACGGCTCGAACCCCGACCATGCGACGTCCCGACTCGCGCGATCGGAGAAACCGAATCCGCCGACCACGAGAGGAAGCGCGGTCATGATACCGCCATCGACGCGGCCATCGACGGAGCTTGCCAGCTCGGTGAGATGAGCGGCCGCATCGTCGAACCGCCCGGGGCCCTCGGCAGTGACGGCACACACCGAGCCGAGCGAGGCCACGCCGATGCCACTCGACGGTCGCTCCCAGTAAAAGACCGGACCCTTCCCGCAAGCGCGCAGCCGGCCCACCAAGTCGGCCCAGTCTGCCGGCTGCGAAGCAATCTCTCTGGTAAGCCTGGTCACCTTGCCTCTACTCACTGTGGCCGGCTGGCCGTCAACAGCTGCGCCGCGCCACCCAGGAAGCTGTGCTTTGCCAGGCCCGTAAAACCGATGCCGCCGAGCA
>PIVZ01001515.1 GCA_003354045.1 bacterium | reverse complement strand
AGAATGCGGTACAGCTGAGTGCCCGACGTGCCGAGGCGCCGAATGATCTCCCGCTTCGAGAGCGGACTCGCCTCGATCCGCTGCTGTGCCTCCAAGGTGAGCTTGTAGAGCAAGACATCTCGCAGGTAGCCGGGATCTTGATTGTATTCGAGCACCTGCTCGATGTGGACGGTGCCCTCCCGGCCGGATTCCAACGCGTAGGTAAAGGCTTCGCACCCGAGTTCTTCGTCCGGCGCCGCCGCGCTGATACGGTCCTCCGCGGTCGGTGTCGGGTCCACTTTTGCGTACGGGAAAAGCAGTACACGAGAGGAGGTTCTCACCTCGAAGGCCCTCCTCCTGTTGTTGCCCGACACTCGGCGAATCTTCCCCACGGCTAAACGTTACCTTGTGAGGTAACGGTATTCAACTCTCCTCTTTGAAAGATCTTGTGCACGGCACGGCCTTCGCGCACTCAGCGCCGCGAGGATTCCGACAGTAGGCGCGTTGGTGCGGACCGGCCATGCACGGATGTGAAGTGCTCCCGGGTGGGAGGGAATACCCCCCCCGCCGCTGCTTTGGGTCAGCGAGCGCAGGGCGAGGACCCGTCG
>PIVZ01000704.1 GCA_003354045.1 bacterium | reverse complement strand
ACCCCGCATTGTGCTTGGGAATGGGAAGCGGCAAATAGTGTCCCAACGACGAAGACGAAGGTGAGGACGGTAGTTCGTGGCCATATAGACTTCATTTGCTGATTCTCCGATGGGCGTTGTGGGGCTCTGTGTATCGTTCTGTTACTTACTCCAGTGGGCCGTCGCGATGGGGCCGCTCTTTCATGTGAGTCACCTAAAACTGCCGCAAGGGGGCTGCCGTTTCTACCCCAATTGAGTCGCAGCCCCGCGAATCTCTGCGCCAGAGCAGCGTACAGCCCCCCCCCCGGGGAGCCCCCCACGGCCTTAGTGCACGAGTTCGGAAGGTGCTCAGGTAATCGCACACCATTTTTTGCGAGCGGATTCTTGGGCGTGCGCTACTCGACGCCGAAGTGCATCAGCTCGACGGGGAGGCCGACCTTGTCGACGAAGCAATCGCCGTTCTGGCACATGAAAGAGCACCCGCCGGTAGCGTCCGCCTCGCGGGCAGCGGCACTCGGCCACCGAGCCTCGAACAGGACTAGAGTTGTGAACGTGAGCCGATTGCAATTCGTGACATCCCCTTGCGGGACGGATACGCAGCCTGTGCCTATGATCGCAAACAATGGCCGTGATGGGGTCATCGTTGCTTGGGTGTAAGCCCTACCTGCACCTTGATTAACACCATTGAGTCCGGGACATGGGGCGGACAAGGCCGGTCCAGTGAGGCCTGGTCCGGCGAGCACAAGAGCGACCAGTAAAACGTGGGAAACGCCGCGCAACACCGGCCGACCATTGGGGCGCGAGGTGTGGCTGCGACATGGCGCGGATGGCCGTGCCCCGCGTACCGTACTGAGCGGTGATATTGTCATGATTTTCCTCCGAAGCGCTACCCGTACTTGCGGGGGCGAACTACGTGCGATCAACGGGCGGGACGTGGGGGCGGGCACACTGAGACTAGTCCAACTGTGTGCGGTGTCGCAAGCGGAATCACAGAGGGTGCATCATTGACTAGGCGGCATAGCCAAGAGCCGTCCACGAAGGTTGGCCACCTCCACAACGGGCACCGGGAGTAAGGCCCCTGCCGCAGGCGCAAGGGGCGTTAGATGCTGTCACTGTGCCGTTCGTCGGGTGCACTCAGGAGACCTGGCTTGGCCGAGTGCACGCGTGTTAGAAAACTGGCGCGCCCGGCCTGATTCGAACAGGCGACCGTCGGGTTCGAAGCCCGGTGCTCTATCCAGCTGAGCTACGGGCGCGCTCTCGGAAGGTTCGGAACGGGCCGCTTCAGACGGCCCGCGACTCGAAGCCTACGAAGGCCGGCGCGCAGAAGCAACGGTGCGGCGTTCGATTCTCCGACTCCTCAGTCGAGGCTGTGAACGATCTCTTGCAGGAACAGCCGGGTGGACAGCTCGTCCTCGGGCTTGCTGCGAAGGTACTCGAGCAATACCTCGGCGAGCGTGGTCAGTCGCACCTGCTCGCGCGTGATGGAGAGGATCACGGGAAGCGCACTGTCGAAGTCGCCGCGTTTCGCGAAATAGTGGGCGATCCCTGCCTTGGCCCAAGCTTGATCGGAGGCCGCCTCCCCTATCATCGCCTCGGTGATGACGAAGGCCATGTCGTATTGTCCCGCGCGCGCGTACTTACGGGCAATCTTTGCAAGCGCGCCGGCTTTGACCGCGGAAAACTGCTTTATGTCCATCGCCACGGCGAGCGATTGACTGAGCAGATCGTCGGCACGCACCCGCTGTCCAAGTTCGTCGTAGACGGCTGAGATATCGGCTAGAGACATCGACAAGGAGTACGGCTCCTCGACCTCGGCCGTCACGGCCAGCGCCTCCTCCAGCAAACGGTCCGCCTCTTCGGCTTCTTGCCCAGCGCCGGTGATCGAAGCAGCGGCCGCCAGCGCCCGTGCACGGCTTTCCGGCCGTGTAATGGCGGCCGCGTGACGGCGAGCGGCCTCCATGTCCGCGGCGGCGGTATAGGCAGCCACCAGCTCACCGTGGGCCCAGTTTCGCCGATGCTCGGAATCGACGATGGATTCGGTGACCTCTTCGGCCTCTTCAAAGAAACGGTCGGCCTTCTCTGGGTTCCCCTCCTGTGAGTGCACCGAGGCAAGCACGACCAGGGCCATTACGCGGGCCGCCTTTTGCTCCGGCGCCATCGAAGCAACGGTCAGCTCGGCCTCGGCCACCTTTCCGGTAGCCGCTTGCGCGCGGGCAAGCTCTACTGTCGTCATCGCGCTGTCGAAGGGATCGACCACCTCACGAGCCGCGGCGGCGGCGTCAGCGAGAACGGCCCCCGTCTCCTTCACGTCTCCGGCGTCGAAACGCGCCACAGCAAGCTGCGCGAGTAACTTGGCGCGATTGGCGGGCTCGGTGACGGAGCCGATGACGTAGCGCAGAAAATCGACCGGCTCGCGTTCGGCGATCGAGCGAACCAACGTCGCGCC
>PIVZ01001514.1 GCA_003354045.1 bacterium | reverse complement strand
TTGGGGAGCACTTCCTCGGCGTGGCTGATCAGGTAGGCGAGCAGGTCGACCTCCCTTGCCGAGAGGTTCTTCTCGATGTCTTTCCTTCGCACTTGCCTGGCGAGCAGGTCGAGTTCCACGTCGTCGTAGGTCAGTAGGTGTTGGTTCGTCGAGCGTGACCTGCGGAGGACGGCCGCGAGACGAGCGGTCAGTTCCTCGACCGCGAACGGCTTGCAGAGGTAGTCGTCGGCACCGCGACCGAGACCGGCGATCCTGTCGTCGACGGTGTCGTTGGCTGTTACCATGATGATGGGCACATCGCTTCCCGCGCGGCGGCAGGCCTCGGCCACCGTCGCGCCGTCGCCATCAGGCAAGTTCAGGTCCAGGATGATGGCATCGAACCGTTGGCGGCTGAGCGATTTGCACGCGTCCGCGATGGTCGGCGCGTGCAGCACGTCGGCTTTACCCTCCGCCAGCCCGCTACACACCGCCTGCACCACGGTCGGATCGTCCTCGACCAGTAGTACCCGGAGTTTACCGGTAGTCAGTGCGTCCATGGTCGCTCTTACCCTCTAGTCATCCACGGTTCTCGCGCTAGCCAACCGGCCT
>PIVZ01001513.1 GCA_003354045.1 bacterium | reverse complement strand
CTGGAAGGTCGCGCCACGCGCGTGAGCCCTCGCGCCGATTACTGCGTGCATCCTGACGACCCTGCTCTGGAAGGAGGCGGCCTTCGTGCGCGACTGGCTGCCCGATGGTGCGCATGGGAACATCGACGAGGTGCTCCCCGCCATCACGATCTCCCTGGTTTGCCTGGTTGCCGGCAGCCTGCTCACCCGGAAGCGCGACTAGTCCGGTAGCCGCTCGCCGAGGTCGGTGAGCATCGGGTCGAACTCCTCCTGGAAGAGCTCGTAGTACACGTTGCTCGCGGTCAGATTCTCGACGCCGACCGCGTCGATGGTCGCCTTGTAGGTTTCGTAGCAGGCGAGCGAGGCTACGTTCGCTGCGCGATCCGCCTCCGTCGTCTCCTGCACGGCGTCAATGTTCTCGGGGCTGGAGATGCTGAGCTTGAATGGGCCATCGTCCGTTGGCTGATCCTTCACTGTGAAGAGCGCCAGCCGCTTCGGGGCGGCCACCTCGCCTCGCATCTCGCAGAACACCCGCTTGACCACCGCATGGCACACGAGATGGTCGTGGAACCCGCTGATCCCGTGCACTGCGTATGTGGCGACGACGTC
>PIVZ01001512.1 GCA_003354045.1 bacterium | reverse complement strand
GCCGGAGGGGGAGTCGGTCATGGCCGCTAAAGGCTTGCCTAGCAAAGTGTTACTTGAGCGTCGTCGCGGCGCGGACGTCGTCTGCATGTCGTCCCGCGGGATCGAGGATCGAGGCGGGGGCGAGGCGACGACTATAGCGTGCCGGCATGCCTGGGTCAAAGCGCCACGGTCGCCCATCGATCCGTTCGCATGCAAAGGACGAGTGAAGACTGTCTCAATTTGTGCCGAATCGGAGCGGTATGCGCACCGAATGTGCCTGCACCTCGGAGGCTGTGATGCGACATCTCGTTCTGCCTGTTCTCACCGTCCAGCGCGTTCTCCTCGTTCTCCTCGTTCTCCTCGTCCTGCTCGTCCTCCTCACGCCGCCCACGGCACTCCTGGCCAAGCCGACGTTCACGGTCGGTAGCAATCCGTATGAAACCGTGCACGCCTACCCGCACGATCTTCTCCAGTGGCCGGAGAAGGCGGTCTATTTCTCCTGGACGCCACAGACCCTTCCCTGGCAGGGGGACGTGACCGACATCAGCAACCGGCCGTCCGACTCCTACACGAGCAATTACCAGGAGGTGGAGTTCGCGCCACCCTCCG
>PIVZ01001511.1 GCA_003354045.1 bacterium | reverse complement strand
CAGGTGCTTCGGCATCTGATATAGAATGAAGTGGATTGCCGGGGCACGAGAAACCGGCATCTTTGATGCAGACCCCGACGCGCAGAGTCAACATCCCCCCGGACTCAGCCAGGATTCCTCGTGCCGGAGATCTTCATGATCGGACGCACCCTCGAAAGTTACGAGATTATCGACTCCCTCGGTTCCGGGGGCATGGGAACTGTCTACCTCGCGCGCGACACTCGCCTGGCGCGCACGGTCGCGCTCAAGGTATTGCCGCCCGAGCTTGCCGGCGATGCAAGCCGTCGCCGTCGATTCGAACAGGAGGCGCGGGCCGCCTCGGCGCTCAAGCACCGCAACGTGGCGCACATCTACGACGTGGGCGAGGTTGACGGCATCAGTTTCATCGTGATGGAGCACGTCGAGGGGCAGAGCCTGCGCGCGAGGCTTGATGAAGGCCCTCTCGATCGAGAGGCGCTGTTCGCGATCGCCGTCCAGCTGTGCGACGCGCTCGCGGAAGCACATCGGCATCGGATCACCCACCGCGACATCAAGCCTGCGAACGTCATGCTGACCGATCGCGGGGAAGTGAAGGTGCTCGAGTTCGGAC
>PIVZ01001510.1 GCA_003354045.1 bacterium | reverse complement strand
GCCGAAATTCGCAACCACTGTAACGAGCTTCGCGTGGAGTTCGCCGAGCGGAGCCGCCTGGCCCGCCGTCTGACCGTTGTCTTCCGTGTCTTCGACGACGGCGTCGGCTTCCGCTACGAATTCCCGGAGCAGGAGCAACTCAAAGATATCGTCATCATGGAGGAGCTGACGGAGTTCTCGCTCGTGGGAGATTGGCAGGCCTGGTCGATCCCGGGTCTCGGCGTCGAGCGCTACGAGTATCTCTACAACCGTTCGGATGTACGCAAGCTGGGTACCGTACACACTCCAGTCACGCTGGAGCGGGAGGGCGGGCCCTACCTGTCAATCCACGAGGCGGCGCTCACCGACTACGCGAGCATGACACTCATCGGTTCGGAGAACGGTACGCTGCGCTGCAACCTGGTCCCATGGCCGGACGGTGTGAAGGTCTTCGCCGAAGCTCCCTTTGAGACTCCCTGGCGCACGATTCAGATCGCGGATGAGCCGGGCGGCCTGATCACCAGCTACCTCGTCCTCAACCTGAACGAGCCGAGTAGGCTGGATGACACGAGTTGGATCGAGCCGGGCAAGTACGTCGGCATCTGGTGGG